>NZ_CBFFRL010000346.1:0-2774 GCF_965644215.1 Phytobacter sp. V69 | reverse complement strand
ATCGGTAGTTAACCCTTCCTCCTACACTCTCCACAATCATGTCCGAGCGTTGCACTTATTATCTGAATTCGCGGTTCGGACAAAACGACCATGATAAGGCGTATTTCTATCACTTTCGCGGTTCAGGAATTTGCACTTCCGGCCAGCATTGGCAATTGGGCAAACATCCCGCATGACCAGTCAGTCCATCAAGCGTCGGTGGATTGTCCCACCTGACAAATTTATCCTTCATTTTGCGGTGGGACTTGCGGGTTCCCGCCCCTTCAATACGCCACCAGTAGCCCTCAGAGCCAACCGACAACGCGCGGGCCTGAGTCAGCGCTCCGGTAGCACGTCCAATTTCAGTGCGCGCTATCATCTTCGCCCGTCCGGCGGCTACATCACCGGACTGCATAATCATTTCGTAAAGCGCGTCAGGCCGTTCGCCACGGATTACCGCTTCAAGCGCCCGCGCCTGTATCTCAGATACGCGACTGGCGGCTTCCAGAGGCAGCGACTTCATGTACTGAATCTGACGTGCCACGATATCCCGCGCAACATGAACTACGGGCGTGTTACCCACGACATCGCGCAATCCGACTGAAATCTCTTCGGAAACCGAGCGCCACTGATTCCATTCCTCCTGCTCTACCTGGGCGAACATCTTTTTGCCGACCATTTCAGCCCAGTTTTCTAACAGTTCGGAATAGTCCACCAGCGTGCTTGCCGTCTTATCAGCGCTTGCCTGTGAACCATCGTAGGAACCCGCCACTATTTCGCCGATCTGGTTTGCTATCGCCAGTAGGCTCTTTTGGTACTGTCGCTCCGATTTGCGGCGGAGGTTCGGTTTCAGATTCAGCCTCCTCCCACTGAGACTTGGCATTTTTTATATCCTCGTCAGAAATGCTGGCCCCGATCCCGGTAACGTCTGCCATCTCGCGCAGGTCGGTTAGCGCGGCCGCCGGAGACATACCCAGTTCGCGCACAGCGGTAGCCAGGGCGGTGGTTGTGTTCGTTGCGACCGTCGAGCGATCCACATCGGACATCTGCCAGAGCGGGTTAAATTCAAAGGTGAAATCGTCCGGCAATGGTTCGCCGAATTCCGAGCGATGCAGAACATCAAACAACAGGCGAATATGCGGACGTAAGTCACGTTCCTGCTGCGTACCCACGTCGCCGTAGTAGTTAGCCAGGTCAGCATCGCCAGTAGAGAAACCTTTCGGAGACTGCCGGAACATGCGCACCAGCGGAATGCCGACGGCGCCGGCAATGTCCTCTTTGAACTCACTCAGAAGGTCAGACAGACCAGCAAACGAATATGAGTGCGTTTCAAAGGTGTCTTCTGCGTCGAACAGGGACATACCCTCATTGGTCTGAAACTGACGGACCAGATCCATTTGCTTGAGCAGCGCTTCAAAAGGCTTACCGCCCATAGCGATAATTTCACGCAGCTTTTTAATCTTCGCCGTGCGCAGATGGGCTTTATAGGCAAGTTGCGCCGCACCTACACTGGTACTGTCATAAGACGTCAGGCGATCAAATATGCGCTCAACAACCGACATGCCCCATTCGTTTTCGGTGATTTTCTGCTGGTAAGGCAGCTTCACACCATCCATACGAATCAGGCGGGAATGGTGCAGCGTCCAGGCTGGCAGCCCCTGCGCTGTCGTCACGATGTCGTAGAATTCAGGTTTGCCGAGGTTTGGCCCAAGCGTCTTGATGCGGCGATTTAGTTGCGGGTTGAGCATCCAGCGGTCAAGCACCGCCAGCCCTTTGAAGCTGCCTTTGCCAACCTTGTCGAGGATAAGTGGTGTTAACGGTGCCTGCCCTTCGATAAGTATCAGAGAACCAGCGCCACCATAAAGCCGCGACCATTTCAGTGTCTCGTTGAGCACGTCCCACAATTGAAGCTCTTCAAACTTCGATTCCAGGATGCCGCGACGCTTCGGGTCTATCTCGCTGGTAATGCGAACGCCCTTTTTCGTCATATCGTCTGGGATGGCATCGACGGCCACGCCAATGATCCACGACGAACGGTACGCCCATTCAATGAGAAGCCGGTTGCGGCAGGTGTAGTTTGCCTTGTACGTGGATGCAGCATGCTGGTTTGGTTGCTGCATGCCGACGCGAGCCACAAAGTTATCGTATGAGTCCGCTGTGGCGACTCGCTTTGCTTGTTTCGGCATGCGTTTATTCTCCGAGTTTTTTCCAGATATCGAATGCAGTATCCATTGGGGCGTAACAGATCATCGCCGAGTCGGCGAGGTTTGGTTATTTGGTGCCGTCCGGCTGTTTATCGACGAGTATTTTACCCACGGCGTTTTTCGACCAGGTGGGCTGAGACAACTCCATCAGTAGCCGATCCTTATTCTTCATCGTGCTGCTTATGGAAATGATTTCGTCGGGGTTGTAATCCATGCCGCCCAGGGCACGGAAGGTATTACGAAAGAGCTTTCTCAGATGCCACCAGCTTTGCGCTTTGGCATTAGCAAAGAAATCTTTGTTCAGGCGCGCCAGCTTGCCGTTGTCACCGGGAACAGCTTCATCATCAGGGTCAAAGACCGAGCCGCTTCCACGAAACGGAGTTGCCGTTATCTGCGGTAGTCTTTCGGCATACCGCTGTTCGTTGATAACGCGGGCGTCGCCACGAGCACCGGCCCCCAGGCCATCCTCATCAAAACGAAATTCATCAATCCCAAAGTCATCACAGAAACCGAATGCTTTAGATAGTGTCGTCACGAGGATAAAAATCATTGATAATAGGGCCTTCTAATCAGAAGGCCCTATTATCATGA
>NZ_CBFFRL010000345.1:0-2838 GCF_965644215.1 Phytobacter sp. V69 | reverse complement strand
CAGGCAACCGTCTGTGGTGTTTGCAGAGCTAAGATTGGCGGCTTAGCGTTGCACTTCGGAGTTGAATCCGCCAAGTGCTATAAATTTCCCCTTTGCTGTTTTTAAGGGAACGCAGTTGCATGAATAAAAAGAAAGCCACGCTGATTGGGCTGATAGCCATCGTGTTGTGGAGTACGATGGTGGGCCTGATTCGCGCGCTCAGCGAAGGCCTGGGCCCGGTTGGTGGGGCGGCGATGATTTATACGTTGAGCGGTATGTTGCTTATTCTTACAGTGGGATTCCCCAACCTTCGCCGTTTTCCTCGCGGTTATTTACTGGCAGGCAGCGTCTTATTTGTCAGCTATGAGCTGTGCCTCGCCCTGTCACTGGGGTTTGCCGCAACGCGCCAGCAGGCGATTGAAGTCGGCATGGTCAATTATTTATGGCCAAGCTTAACCATATTATTTGCCATTCTCTTCAATGGTCAAAAAACCACGCTGTGGGTAATTCCTGGGCTCATTTTAGCTGTAAGTGGCGTAAGCTGGGTGCTGGGCGGCGATCAAGGGCTAAATATTCACGATATTACGCAAAATATTCTCTCCAGCCCGTTGAGTTATTCTCTCGCCTTTACCGGGGCATTTATCTGGGCAGCCTATTGCACCGTCACCAGTAAATATGCCAAAGGATCGAACGGCATCACGCTCTTTATTTTGCTGACGGCGGCAACATTGTGGATAAAATTTGCGCTGAGCGACCAACCGCCCATGCAATTTAGTCTTCCGGTCGTTTTCAAACTGGCGATGACCGCCATCGCTGGGCTTTGGCTATGCCGCCTGGAACGTCGGGATTTTGCACGGGCACGTTGCCGTTTTGGCTGCGGCAACGCGACATCAGTAGCAGCCATTGCCCTGCTTGTTCATTTGAACTAAAATCAATATCAAATGAACAAGCGGAGGCGAACAATGCAACTCTATACACCGGGCGTACGCGCTATGCCGCACGACCTGCTTAGCATCCTGGGGCTTCCGGCCACGGCGATTGCCGCTCATGACAGCATCAGCGCTGGCCTGAATGCAGATGTGCTGCGTGATATCGCTGGCGCCGTCTCTCTTGATGAAGTCACTCTGTGTCGAATGGCTGGCATCGACCGCAATACCTATAGCCGCCGACTTAACAGCTCCGAGAAACGCTTTTCACCGGAGCAGAGCGCCCGCGTTTACACGCTGGCCCGGGTGATCAGCGCCGCCCGCGAACTGTTTAATGGCGACAGCGAGCGGATGGCTAGCTGGCTTAACAAACCGGCAAAAGGTCTTGGCGGTAAAAAACCGGCTGACCTGCTCTCCACTCCCGCCGGAGCGGAGGCAGTCCTGACGTTGATTGGCCGCCTTGAGCACGGCGTGATTAGCTAATGGAAAACGTCACCTTCTGGCGTCTGGTCAAAGAACGATATGCGCTGACCGCCTTTGACGGCTATGGCGCGCGCACCTTCGGCGGACGCTGGAATTCGCCGGGGCATGAATGTGTGTATCTGGGAGAGTCAAAAGCGCTCTGCGTGCTGGAAACGCTGGTACATCTGGAGATCGAAGATATCGCCCTGGGCTACTATTTTCTCACCCTCGATGTGCCGCGCAACCTTATCGCGACGCTGGATCTGACCGCCCTGCCCGCAGACTGGAAGGCAGACCCGCCTCCTGTTTCAACGCAACATATCGGCGATGACTGGCTGGCCTCAAGCCAGAACGGGCTGATATTGCGCGTTCCAAGCACCATTACCGGCGAATGGAACGCGCTCTTTAACCCCGAGCACCCGCAGGCGGCGAAAATCCTCAAAAGCGTGAAATCCGAACCCTTTATGCTGGACCCACGTCTTAGTCGCCCGTGCTAAGGCGTTTATCCACACCCTTAAGACTCAGCCACACCCCAACGGCCAGCAGCAGTAACATGACACCTGCGGTACTCAATGCCATGCTGTGCGACGAAACAAACGCGGTTCTGGCCGCACTCATGATCCCTTGCGCCAGCGGCGAAGAGACGTCTTGTGCCAGTTGAAACGCCTCGCCGATAGACGATGATGCCAGCGCCGCCTGTTCGCCGTTTAATCCTGCGGGCAACATAATCGACGACGAAAAGCTACGGGTCAGGATCAAGCCAAACAGCGCAATCCCCAGCCCGGCCCCCAGCTCGTAGGCCATGGTTTCAATCGCCCCGGCGGCAGCCGCTTTCTCTTTGGGCGCCGCTGCCATAATCGCCGCTGTGGACGACAACAACGCACTTGCCGCACTGAATCCCAGCAGCGCCATCAGTATCCACGCCTGGGTTTGCTGGGTGGAAAAATCGGTCACGGATAGCCCCAGAAAACAGATGGCACTCAGGGCCATCCCGCCGGAGGCCACCTGCCGCAATCCCAGACGGGAAACCAGCATACCGGCTATCGGCCCACTGAACCCGCTCGCCAGCATCACTGGCAGCATAAACAACCCGGCAGCAAACGGCGTAAAGCCATGTACAAACTGCAACTCCTGCGCCATCAGCAGCTCGAAACCGACCAGAGCAACCATTGCGGTCACAGCCATTAATACCCCGGTCAGGATGATGCGATGAGTGAACAGACGCAGATCGATCATTGGCACGGATGCGGCAAGCTGCTGGCGCACAAATCCGGCCAGCAATGTCGCCCCGACAAGAAACACCGCGATCACGCCCCAGGCGGCCACGCTACCTTTCAGCGCAGTTTTAGCGCTCCACACCAGCATCAGGATGGCGGCAATCAGCATCACGGCCCGGCTCAGGTTGAGCGGCTGCTGGCGACGTCCTTGCTGGCGCGGCACATAGCGCGCGGTCAGCGCCATCACCAGCATC
>NZ_CBFFRL010000344.1:0-2865 GCF_965644215.1 Phytobacter sp. V69 | reverse complement strand
GTCATGATAATAGGGCCTTCTGATTAGAAGGCCCTATTATCAATGATTTTTATCCTCGTGACGACACTATCTAGTGTCTAGTGTCGAAAATAAATCGACACTGGGCGCTGCTGGCATTTGTGGGGCGCTGAGATGGCACTGTCCGCCAAAGAAAAACTCTTCCAGAATATTTTAACGCACTATGCGAATCACACGGCGGGTTTTACCGCTCAGGACTGTGCTGACTTCATGCAGGTGAATCGCAGCGTCATTAGCCACTATCTCAATCGGCTGTGTGACGACGGGAAATTACAGAAAGATAATACCCGCCCGGTACGCTTTTTTGTGAACGATGCCGCCACCACCCAACCCCATCGTCCGGTGCTAGTGTCGAAAAGCAGTGACGCCTTCAGTCGACTGATTGGCGCACAGGGGAGTCTCGAGGAGATCGTGTCGCTGTGTCGGTCGGCGGTGGATTACCCCACCAGCGGTCTGCCCATTTTACTGTCCGGGGAGAGCGGGGTCGGCAAAAGTCATCTGGCGTCGCTTATCTGGCAGTACGCCCTGGAGCGCGGCGTGATTTCTACCGACAAACCGTTTATTGAGCTCAACTGCGCGGATTACGCCAATAACCCGGAGCTGCTGTCAGCCACGCTGTTCGGCTACACGCGCGGGGCATTTACCGGCGCGGACCGGGAAAAACCCGGCGCGTTTGATGAAGCGGACGGCGGCTTCTTATTTCTGGATGAGGTGCATCGTCTCTCGACGGAAAATCAGGAGAAGCTCTTTCTGTTTATGGATAAGGGCTACTTTTACCGCCTTGGCGATAACCGCACGCGTCACCCTGCCACGCTGCGCTTTATCTTCGCCACCACGGAAAATATCGACACCGTATTATTAAACACCTTCCGGCGGCGCATTCCGGTGCGCGTTGCGTTACCCAACTACATTTCCCGCCCGCTCACCGAGCGCGTGGCGCAGGTCGAACATTTCCTGCAGGCGGAAGCGGCCAGCCTGAGTCGCGATATCCACCTGGATACCCAGTTAATGCATCAGTTGGTGATGTCCCCGGTGCGCGGCAATATCGGCGAGTTAAAAAATCAGATCAAAGTGATGGCCGCCAGCGCCTGGAGCGAGCAGCAGCAAAGTCCCTTTATCACCTTGCATACGCCGCGTCCCAGCGGGGAGGTGCTGGTGATTGCGGCGAAAGGCAAATCTGCAACGCAGGATATCACCGCCCTGCTCCCGAAAGCGATGCGCGATGACGTTATCTTTCGCGAGTTTTGCCACAGCGGCAATGTGCTGCTGTTAAACCGTAAACTGGAGCAATTGCTGACGATCGTGCATGGTGTCATCGGCCAGGAAAACGTGTTTACGGGCTATATCTGGCAAAACACGATGCATGCCATCAACGAACTGGAAACGCAGACCGGCGTGGAGTGTGGCCAGGAGTTACGCAAGGCCATCTGGCTTTGCCTGATCTGGGCGCTGCACATCACGCACGATGAAGCACAAATCGCAGAACTGCAGGCTGCCACAGACTATGTCTCCTGTAAGGCTCGCCTGCTGGCGGAAAGCTGTGTCGCCTTGCTCAACAAACACGTGACCGATAGCCCTCTGCCCATGCTTTTGCCGTTGCTGAGCTGTGCCCTTAATAAGCTGGCGGGAGAAGACGATGCCATTCAGGGCGTTATCGTCTCGCACGGGCGTTCAACCGCCTCCAGTATCGCCGGTATCGCCAACCAACTGATCGGTGGGTATTATTTCAACGCGTTTGATATGCCGTGGGCTACGTCAACGCGCGACATTATCGATTTGCTGATTGCCCATCTGGCGGCTCTGAAACAAGGGGCGGGGCTCATTATTCTGGTTGATATGGGCTCGCTGAAAGAGATCTACGAAGAGATCAAACTCCATCTGCACGGTGAACTGCTGGTCATTAACAACGTCAGTACGGCCATGGCGCTGGATATCGCCGGGAAAATTCAAAGTCAGCTACCGATGGAAGAGATTATCGAAGGTGTAAAAGGGGCCTATGAAATTGAGACTCGCTATTACGCAGGCGTGCTTCCCGGCAATAAAATCATCATCTCCTGCATCTCGGGCGAAGGGATATCGCGGAAACTGAAAGATATTTTAAGCCGCTACCTGGCCCGGGAAGAGATCGATATCGTCACGATGGAATATGACGATCTGAAATGGAAAATTGCCCGCGCCGACCCGGCCCTGAACGGCACAAGACTCATCATTACCACCACCGATCTGGAGGCAGGCTATATTCCACTGCTGAGCGTCGAACAGCTGATTAAAGAGAAAACGCAGGTGCTACGCCGCGACTATTTTACGGATCTGGTGGTGGAAGGCAGCCTCGAGCCAATGGTGGAAGAAGTGGTGAAACTTTTTACTGTCGAAGGCGTTGCCAGCAGGCTGAATTTCCTCAATCCAGTGATCATCATCAACGAAGTTGAATCGGTCATTAAGCAATACGAGTCCTTTTATAAAATCCATTTCGAAAGTTATCTGCGCATCAATCTCTTTATGCACATCGCCCTGATGATTGAGCGCGTGATGGTCAATACCGGTATGCGCCATCGGGATGACGCCGAATTAGCGCTGGAGCAACAGGCGTTTGTTGCCGTCCATGACACCTTCTTCCAGGCCCTGAACCGTAAATATCATCTCGCCGTGCCGCTCACCGAAGTGCTGATGATTTATGAAATTATGGAGCCGTGGATCACTACCGACTCCGTTTAGGTCAGTTCGTCGCCCGGATAAGCAAAGCACCCGGGCGACATGCGTATGTTCCCTTTCGACGCTAGATAGTGTCGTCACGAGGATAAAAATCATTGATAATAGGGCCTTCTAATCAGAAGGCCCTATTATCAT
>NZ_CBFFRL010000343.1:0-2875 GCF_965644215.1 Phytobacter sp. V69 | reverse complement strand
ATTATCTTTCAATGGTCAAGCTGGGTTGCATCCGATTGTTTTACAAGAGGTTATGCAATTAAGGGACACAGCCTAGAGTCGATCTTGAAAAACACAATACTGCCGAATTCTCGGGCATCAACTCCACCAGCACCGCAAAACAATTCAACTTCGAAATCAAAAATTGCGACCCGGCCCTTAATTCGGTGAATTACGCTTTTAAACCCGCAGCCGGTATCACACTTGAAAATAGTGGCTCGGTTAATCAGTACCTCACCCTGAGCAGTGACTCTGATGCAACTGGCGTGGGTGTTCAGGTACTTTATGACGACGGTACTATCGTGCCCTTTAACAGCAAAATCAAATATACCGGCTACAGCAGCACAACCGGTGGCAGTTATACCATTCCCATGAAAGCACGCTATATAAAAACTGCCAGCACCATGACTGGCGGCAAGGCAAACTCCGCCCTCGAGTTTACGATGTCGTATGAATAAAGGTTCCGCGCCGTATTTTCCCCCTCTCCATGAATGGAGAGGGGGAAAGCGGTTCCGCGCTGTGTTGAGGTTGTGGCACCGAACGATCCCGTCGCCCCTGTTGGGGATAGCGCGAAAAATTCGCCGATCTCAACATAGCCGCCGGGCGCCGTCGTAGCCCGGATAAGGCATTTATGCCGCGATCCGGGAGCCACACAAATCCTCTCACCACCACGCATGAAAATGATGCACCGGGCCGATGCCGTGCCCCACTTCCAGCGTATCCGCCTGTGCCAGTGCCGCCGACAGCCAGCGCTTCGCCTCTCCGACCGTGGAGACCCAATCCGCATGGCGTGGACGCAACGCCGCCAGCGCAGCCGACAGCGTGCAGCCCGTGCCGTGGGTATTTTTGGTTTTTATCCTTAGGGCGGTGAAACGCTCGGCACCGTCACGGGTGAACAGCCAGTCCGGACTCTCCTCATCATCCAGATGGCCCCCTTTCATCAGCACCGCCTCACACCCCATCGCCAGCAGTGCCTGGCCCTGCTCATGCATCTCGCGTTCATTACGGGCATGTGGCGCATCCAGCAGCGCGGCCGCCTCGGGCAGATTGGGGGTAATCAGCGACACCTGTGGCAGCAGATGCTCGCGCAGCGCCATTACCGCCGAGGGTAACAGTAGCGGATCGCCGCTTTTCGCCAGCATCACGGTATCGAGCACCACGTTTTGCACCTGATAACGGCGCAAGCGCTCCGCCACAGCTTCCACGATATCCGTTTCCGCCAGCATGCCAATCTTGGTGGTGTCGATTCGCACATCGCTGAATACAGAATCCAGCTGCGCGGCAACAAAATCGGGCTCAATGCGATACACCGACTGCACGCCACGAGTATTTTGCGCCACCAGCGCGGTGATGACCGAACAGCCGTAGGCACCCAGCGCCGAAAAGGTTTTCAGATCTGCCTGAATACCTGCGCCGCCGCTGGGATCCGTTCCGGCAATGGTCAGTGCGTTAATCCGTTTCATACCAGCACCTCACCGTGAAGCGCATAAAGGGCATCGAGAAACGCCGGAATAAAGCTGCCCGGTCCGCGCGTGGTCGCCACCGCCAGACTGCCCGCCTGGGACATAAAGGCGCAGGCCGCCGCCACGTTATACAGGCGATCCCCCGGCAGCGCGCAGCAGGCAGCCACCACAGCCGACAGCGCACAGCCTGTGCCCACCACCCGAGTCATCAACACATCCCCCCCCGTGACGCGCAAAGTACGAAGACCATCGGTGATGTAATCCACCTCGCCAGTCACTGCCACGATAGCCCCCGTCTGACGGGCCAGCGCCTGGGCCGCAGGCAGCGCGGCAATGGCGGTATCGGTGGTGTCTACACCGCGTCCGCCACCGCTCATCCCGGCAAGCGCCATAATTTCCGAGGCGTTGCCGCGCACGGAAGCAGGCTGCAACGCCAGAATCTCGCGACAGAAATCGCTGCGGAAAGTTAAGCCCCCCACGGCCACCGGATCCAGCGTCCAGGGTTTACGCGCGGCATTGGCACTCATAATGGCGGCATGCATGGCATCGGCGCGTTCACGGGTCAACGTACCGACATTAATCAGCAGCGCGTCTGCAATAGCGGAAAATTGTTGTGCTTCGTCGCGGTCAATCACCATCGCCGGAGACGCACCCAGTGCCAGCAGGACATTGGCCGTAAAGGTCTGCACCACATCGTTGGTCATGCAGTGAACAAGCGGCTTGTGTTTACGAAATTGCTGAAGAATTTGCGCGATTTGCGCGATTTGCGCACGGTGAAGCAGGTCAGGTTGCATCGATTCGCTCCTGCCCGGCGTGAAGAAGGGATGCCGGGCAGGCATCTGACTTCCCTACGCTGGCATTATCCAGATCAGGTAATACGGGTATGTCTCAGCCCTTCGTGAAAAGGGGCACCCCGAGTCAAATAAAATCAATTAGTTGCGATTAACATTTGTTAATCCAGGATCAGGATAAAGCCAAGGAGAAGTCTTGTAAACGGCAAAATCGGGCCCTTTGAGACCATATGAGACGGGATAGGTGACGGTTTGAGCGACAGGGACGCACTTCACTTAACTCCCTGCGGGGATCAAGTCACGATACAACAAACCCGTATTAACGAGAATAAGGCCGATCCTGGGTGTATGGTGCCAACACCTGTCCGGCGAATAATGTACGGGCAAGACAGGAGTCTTTTGCTGCGAGGGCGTTCTGATCTGCTCCCCTTATTTGGTCACATTTCCATCGCCATCAATAAAAAACTCGTGAACATATTTATTATCATTTAAACCATAGTTGATCACATAGTTGTGATTGTTCTGCCATTTAAGGAAGGTGCGATTTAATCGTCAATTATGAGAACATAACCCTTTCTTTGACATAGACTTTTCACGATGCCC
>NZ_CBFFRL010000342.1:0-2881 GCF_965644215.1 Phytobacter sp. V69 | reverse complement strand
TAACTCCAGACACATCGCCGGCCTTATTTTAGATTTGCCGGTAGAGTCCACGGACGGGGTGAAAATTCTGCGGGCAGGATGCGAAGCGCTGTCACTGAATCAGACCGCCCGGTGTGGTAAGCTGGTCTTTTCTGAACTGACAGAACGGGCGCATGAAAAAATCCACCCCGGTGCCGCATGACGCGGCCTTCAGGGCCTTCCTGACTCATCCCGACACCGCCCGGGATTTCATCGCCCTTCACCTCCCGGCTGAACTGCGCGCCCTCTGCGACCTCAGCACCCTGAAACTCGAATCCGGCAGCTTTGTGAACGTAGCGCCCTTTCAGGGCGAGCGTCACCGCTTTGCGGTTCCGATAGTTTGCTTGCCCGGCGTCCCTCTTTATACTCTGCAGCATGTACATCCCCCGACCTGCAAAGCTGCTCTTCACCGTCAATGACGGCTGGAATAAATTTCTCGACAAACACGGCGACCGCGTCAGCGAATGGACCCGCCTCTGCGTCGAGCGCATGCTCTCCTGCGGCACCACCTGTATGGGCGTTCGCCGCTACTGTTGCGCGTCACCTGACTGTACCCACACCCGTCTCTTCTGCCAGAGCTGTAAATCAAAGGCCTGCAGCTCCTGCGGCTTCAAAGCCACAGAGCAGTGGGTCACACAGCAGACACATATCCTCCCCGACTGCGACTGGCAGTACATTACCTTCACCATGCCACACATCCTGTGGCCGTTCTTCAACAACAACTGGCTCCAGCTCAACGCGCTCTTCCGCTCTGCCACCCGAGCGATGCTGCGATGGGCCCGCAAACAGAGCCTGGAGGTCGGTATCTTCTGCGCCCTGCACAGGGCATTTAAAAATCAGTTCCAACCCCAATGCTCGTTGAAAAAACCCACTATCTTGAAGCAAAAATAAATCATTAAAATCAATACATTAAGTCAATCAACCTGCGCAAAGCGGGCGAGTAATCCAGCGCTGAAGCTTCAACCATCTTCAAGACCCAGCCCGACCACTCCTCCGGATAGCCGGAAACCCCGTACTTTATTGGCACCCGGACTTGAAACATTTTCGCAACAGACTACGCTTACCGGGAATATTTGAAGGAGAGTGAAATAATGGGAATTTTATCCTGGGTCGTTTTTGGCCTGATTGCAGGCGTTCTGGCTAAGTGGATTATGCCGGGTAAGGACAGTGGTGGTTTCATCGTTACGGTGATTCTGGGTATCATCGGTGCCGTGGTGGGGGGCTGGATAAGCACTCTGTTCGGATTTGGTAAAGTGGATGGCTTTAACACAGGCAGTTTCGCCGTGGCCGTAGTCGGAGCTCTGGTGGTGCTGTTTATCTACCGGAAGCTGAGAAGCTGATTTACACGTCTGCAAAGCTGCCGTGTGCAGCTTTTTTTTTCCCGGCAGGGTGAATGCGTGATGACATCTGACCCTGTCTTCTCATCTCGATTTTACCTGAAAATATTTGGCTAATTACCTCACCATCAGCAGCAAAAACTGACCGCAGCTCCTGAGAAGAAACGAGGTTTGACGCGGATTCCTCAGATTCGCAGCTTTACAATGGGTATGATGTTTGACGCAATCACAACATGCAGAACTGATACAAAACTGAACTGGTTTAACAGGATGGGTCATGTATCGCTACCCTGACCATCTGGCCGGCGACGTCGCCGCGCTGCCCCAGACCTGCGGCGTCTATCTTTTTCACGGCGACAGTGACGCCCATCCGCTCTACATCGGCAAGAGCATCAATATCCGGCGTCGCGTGCAGTCGCACCTGCGCAATCCACGTGAAGCCCGTCTGCTTGCCGCCACACAGCGTATCAGTTACATCGAAACCGTTGGTGAAATCGGCGCACTGTTGCTCGAATCCACGCTGGTCAAACAGCAGCGGCCGCTTTATAACAAGCGACTGCGTAAGGTACGCCGCCTGTGCGCGCTGCTGGTTCTGGACAACAGCACGCGCATTGTTTTTAGTGACGCGGTGGATTTCTCCCGGACGCCAGACCTGTACGGGCTGTTTGCGCATCGCGCGGCTGCCGTCGACCTCCTGCGTGATATAGCCGACCGGGAACGACTCTGCCTGACCCTCCTTGATATTGAGAAGGGCCGCCCGGGACAGCCATGTTTTCGCTACCAGCTCGCTAAATGCGCCGGCGCATGTTGCGGCGCAGAGCCCCTGTCTGTTCATCAGTCACGGCTGCGCGCTGCGCTGACCCACACTCAGGTTCGGCACTGGCCTTTTCCGGGCCGCATCGCTATCGAAGAGAAGCAGGGGAGGCGTCGTGCTTTCCATGTGATAAGTAACTGGTTTTACCTCGGAACCGCTGCCACCTTGCGTAGTGCGCAGAAACTGCGTCTGCCTGCCGCCGGCTTTGACCGGGACTGCTATCGTATTCTGTGTCGCCGATTGTTCCATGAGCAAAACGCTCACATACGCCTGCTCGATGCTCCCTGAATTTGTTGACCACAAGATTAATCAGACAGAGAAAAGTAAGCTAATGAACGAAAACAGGCGTTATAAACCGCAACCTCTTTATACGCATCAGGGTTAAGGAACTACCTGAAGGCTACCGCGTAACTGGTCAGAGGAAACGCAACGCCTTAGAATCATTCAGACTCAAACCGGGCCATCCCCATACCCCGGAAGGCCATTTCCACATCAAATACAGTTATGAGCTCACCCTGAAGCGGATCTTCTCTGGACTCAAGAAAGGACGTGGTGAAAAGTGAACCGCCCCGGGAATCCTGGAGACTAAACTCTTTGAGAGAGAGGTAAACAGGATGACTAAAAATACGCGTTTCTCCCCGGAGGTTCGTCAGCGCGCCGTCCGTATGGTTCTGGAAAATCAGAACGACTATGACTCACAGTGGGCAGCCCT
>NZ_CBFFRL010000341.1:0-2909 GCF_965644215.1 Phytobacter sp. V69 | reverse complement strand
ACAGCTCAGCTAAGGTAAGGCTAATACAGCTAAGGACTCCACTGAACCCCACCGATTAAATCGCACCTTCCTTAACTTACCGTGAGCACTACAGCGTCAGAGATTTTAAGTCGATACTTCAGCATTTGCAGTCTCTGACGTCTGATGCTGGGGACTGTATTCTGATTGTCAGCGGTGAGTTTATTTCCGATGCGTTAGTTGAACTGCAACTCAGGGGCAATGGCAGGCAGCTGACAGAAAACTGTGAATGTGTATGTTTAACCACGCCTGGTGAGCAGGTGAATTTTGCTCTGCTTGTCAGTCGAGGCATATTTGGTCAGCTTGGTATTTACCGTTACCCTGATGACTCACTTTTTGCCACTTCCTTTCTTGAGTCCAGAGAAGATCCGCTTCAGGGGGAACTCATAACTGTATTTGATATGGAAATCGCCTTCCGGGGTATAGGGTTGGCCCGGTTTAAGTCTGAATGATTTTAAGGCGTTGCGTTTCCTCGGACCAGTGATGCCGTGGTCTTCAGGTAGGGGGGCAGATTGGAAATCGTAAATTTTTGTACGTTAAGCGCATTATTTAACCAGTAGAGGTCGTAAGGGGTGATTTAGCGTCAGTGGCTATCGCTTTTAAGTTAACGCTCTTACCGTATTGCATTTAGGTTATCCAGTTAGACAAAATCCACGGGAAACGGCGTATAGCGCGGAAGTACACTCTAATGTGATGTGCAGGCCTGTTCAGAAAACAAGCCTGCCGTACAATAATTCTCTATTCCAAACTGCCCCCTATATGAGCAGTGGCAATGACTGATCACTCGCGATGTAGTGCGTTATCAGTTCAGTGGTGTCAGAGCGCTTAGTCTAACAAACCCACGTTTGTTGCTCAGATTCCCTTTTTTCGCTTCGTCGTAAACTGCTACATAGATCCACGCTTTATCGACGGTTCTGATTTTAGCCAGCGTTTCATTACTGTTGACCGAAGCCAAATCTGACGCTGTTTCACTGGCTTCGCTTTTCAGGGATAACGTCTTTTCACCCTCTTTCAACTGATACAACACGAGATAAGGCGTATCTGATCCACAGCCGCCAAAATCCTGAGTCATCATATCGTCAGCGTTTAGCGCAGCATTATCCGGCCGGAATGACAGCAGATCGGCTTTATAGTTATCTGCGTTGCACTCCATATAGTTAACCACAGCAGGTACTTTAATCGTACCGGGTTGGTTAACGTACCACTCTTTAAAGGTAAAGAAGTTATCCGGGATATTCTTAAAATTCTTTTTGATAAATGCGATCTTCTGCGCTTCACTACCTTTAACAGTAATATCAATTATTTTGTTATCTTTCTTTTTATTACCCAGAGAAAAATAGCGAAACTCTAACTCTGGCGTATTGACCGTTGCATCAGCATTCCAGTTCAGTTGCCAGTAAGCCTGGAGTACTCCGTTTTTTATTTCCACTGCCGCCATTGCGCGAAGAGAGAACACAGCGAGAAAAATAAAGAACATCAAGCTGGTGTGTTTTTTCATTTTTTGCAATCCACGTAGCATGAGGTGATTAATACATTAAAATTTTCTATCCCTTTATCAACCATCAATTGCTTAATCTCTTCATATAACCCCATACTTTGCCCTATTCTGTCATCTCCTTTTGACTTCCCAGGCAATAAACAACCATCCGTGTCGGCGGGAACGTTGCCTGGATGGATAAGTATAGCGCGACTTGAGGGTACGCTCGCATTGAACAAATTAGGTAATGGACTGAATTTCCGCAATTTGCTGCTGGCATGCCATTTCAGGCTATAGGAGCCGTCAGGGATTCTTTTACGTAAATTTGATTTCGTCGTATCCGGCCCTGGGCGTTCCAGAAAATAACCGGAGATTTCAGTGCCGGATATCGAGAATTCACTTGTTGTTGAATTTTCGCTCTGCCATAAACGTTTGATGAAAATAGTGTAAGACATAATTATTTATTCCATCCTGTTTTTATTGCTCTTTCAATTGTACGTATCATATGAAAGAAATCCATATTTCATTATTCCGGATCAAACAAAATGAGTAGTTGGGATTATTCCTATAAGGGGTTTGGGGCGAACCCACGCCGTTACTGAAAATACTTTTCTGCCAACTGTCAAAAAGGCAGACAGGAGCTCGAGCAGTACGCTGTGCGACCCAGAATGTGCCGCAGGCACATACCGGCGGAAAACAGGCTTAAAATGGCGCTATGGTTACATCCGCCAGAGGACCCGGCGAAGCCGGCAACATGCCAGCCTGTGGCTGGTAACCCCTCATCCCCACCGGGTCATAACCCTCTTTCAGAGCCGAAGAGCGTTATGTGCGCGGTCAGAGTGATCACGTCGAAGCTTTGCCGGAGACGGGGTGTATCTCCTCGTTAGCGTCCCGTAGGGACTCTTACGAGCGTGTTAAGCGATACGGGGGGCAGTTTGGAAATCAGAAAACTTTGTACGTTAAGCTCATTATTTAACCAGTGTAATGCCCAAAGCATTGGTTTTTTTAGTCATAATTCATCGCTATTTCGGTATAGTATTTAGATTATTCGATTAGAAAAAATCCTCACCAGATGGCGTATAGCGCGGAGTACACCCTACTGAGATGTGTAGGCATGTTCAGAAAATAGGCCTACCGAACAATAATTCTCTATATCCAAACTGCCCCTTGCTTGACAAAATGTCATTTAATTGTATTTTTATAGCGTATTGAAATTTTTGATAACTCTACATTTTGGTAAGAATCATGTGAAGAATTAAGGGATAATATTAAGGAAGGTGCGATTAATTCGATGGGAACCATTTTTTCGTCCTGTCATCGTATAGTAAATGAACAAAGAACTGAACCGCCCCGGTTTTCCTGGAGAGTATTTTAGTTGGGAACTCAGGCTGCCAGATCCTTATTCCCGATGGAA
>NZ_CBFFRL010000340.1:0-2918 GCF_965644215.1 Phytobacter sp. V69 | reverse complement strand
ACACCATCACTGCGTTTCGGGCTCCTGTGTTCATGGTCAGTGAGTTTTTAAAACGTTTTTCCAGATTCCTAACCATGGACGTGAATGTAGCCGTCGCCGGCGGTGGTCTTGAGGCTCCAGAGGACATCGCTGTAGTACGCCCGCAGGCTCTCCTCGACAAAGCTGCCGGACTCGAGCTTCAGGGTGCTTAGGTCGCAGACGGCGCGCAGCTCTGCCGGGAGGTGAAGGGCGATGAAGTCCCGGGCGGTGTCGGGGTTTGTCAGGAAGGCCTTGAAGGCCGCATCATGCGGCACCGGGGTGTGTTTTTTCATGCGCCATTTCAGTCAGTTCAGAAAAGACCAGTTTACCACACTGCCCGGCCTGATTCAGCGACAGCAACTCCGTCCGCTATGGGGCGGCCGGCAAACGCAGGATGCGCGAGGATACGGTCTTCTTTGTTGAGGCTGCGCTAAACTGGCTGTGGAGCCCGGAACAGATCAGCGCCGTTGGCCATATTATCGGCAGGCCGGTTAGTCACGAGTGGATTTACCAGCACGTGACCTGCGATAAAGCAGAGGGCGGTGAGCTGTACAAGCTCCTCCGGCAGGGGAAACGCCGCTATCGCAAAGGCTATGGTAAAAAGCGAAGTCCGATACCTGACGCCGTATCCATCGAGCAGAGACCAGCCGTTGTTGATGCTCGTACCCGACTGGGTGACTGGGAAGCGGATCTGGTACTGGGCGCACAAGGGACAGGCGCTGTCGTGACGCTGGCCGAACGTAAGAGCCGTATTTATCTGACAAAAAAGGTGTTTTCGAAAGATTCAGCCGAAGTGGCTACAGCCATCATCTCGATGCTGAGTAGCTATAAGGATGTCTGTCACACTATCACGTTCGATAACGGTGGTGAGTTCAGTGAGCACAGGGCGATAGCGGAAGCGCTGGAAGCGGAAACCTATTTCGCTCACCCATATGCGTCGCATGAACGAGGGCTGAATGAGAACACAAACGGCCTGTTACGGCAGTTTATCCCGAAGGGAACTGACCTGCACACAGTGTCAGAAGAAGACCTACGGCGCTATCAGGGTGCGTTGAACAGCAGGCCACGCAAGTGTCTGGGGTTCAGACAACCCTCGGTGGTGTTTGCAGAGTTAAGACAGGCGGCTTAGCGTTGCACTTCGAACTTGAATCCGCCAATCACCTTCCTGTGCTCAGGATTGTTCTCTGTTCACAAATAGTGTTACAGTTTTCAAGCTCTTGTGGAAAAAAGGTTTTGAGTTATTCCTCCCACATAGCCGCACTGCACCAGGCTTGGTATTTTTTGCTCTTGCGTACTGCTGGATGTCAATAAATGGCCTAATGAAATAGTCTCTATACCCTAAATAATTCGAGTTGCAGGAAGGTGGCAAGTGAGCGAATCCCGATGAGTTTACTGTAGTAAGTGATTCGGGTGAACGAGCATAGCCAACTCTCATGCAGCTTGAAAAATGACGGGTATAAATGTTTTCAATTTCCTATACGTCAAGATACGGAGAAACCTTTATGGCAAACACTTCTGTTATGATCACGACAGGGCGTTTTAGAAAAATCAGAGAACTCAACAGGCGACGTAATTACCTTATAAAAAAATTGAGATATATGACCAGGCTTTGCATTGCAAAGTTCCTTTGGGATGCAAAAAATAAAATACCCCCTGATATCGGCACGGCGAAAAAAGTATTACTCATACGCAATGAGGGGGCGGTGGGCGATGTCGTTGTCGATACCACGCTGGTCAAATGTCTCTACAATTCTGGATTTGTCGTGGATTTTCTGTTAACAACATCAAACAGTTCTGTCGTAAAATTTAATCCGTATATCAGGAATATCTTTGAGGCCGAGACTATTAGCTCAACGCACTTCTTAAAAAATTTTTCCCATAACGTGTCAAAGTCGGTGATTAACCAATTAAATAGCAATAAATACGATATCATTATCGACCCTTCCCTTTTTGATACTCCTGTGCATCGTATGTTATTATTAAAACAGATAAAAGCGAAATGTGTTATTGGTTTTAACAAATGGAGTAAAATCAATCATTATAATAAGGTTTTTGATTTCGATTGTTGTAATAATCATATTAGCCAAACCTACCATTTAATAGCTGATTTTTTAAAGATAAAAAAAGAATCATTGGAAATTAATGATTTACACACTCCTGAAGACATTAAAGAACAAGTCAAAAAACACCTTGCTGAATTACCCAAGGGTAAAACGGTAATTATCAATATTTTTGCTGGTAATACTGACCGTTGCATGTCTCAGGAGCAGCTTGCAAACATCATCAACCTTCTTCAGCTGCACTACGATGGCATCAATATAATTTTACTTGATCATCGAAAAGAAATAAGGTTGCCATTACCTGATGGCGTAACTCTTAACCCCTTTAAAACCCTGCATCATATGATGGAGCTTATCGCGAACGCGGATCTGGTTATTTCACCGGATACGGCGATTGTGCATATTTCTGCAGCGTGGAATAAGCCGCTGATTGCGGTGTATAAAGATGTGCAACTAAACAATACGCTCTGGTCGCCCGGTTATGACAATGCCAGCCAGATCATCATCTCTGGTGGCAATATCCACCAAAGTAAAGAGGTGGTCCCACGCATTCTCAATGAGATAGAGAGGCGTGGCTTACTTGATTGTAAGCTCCCCGTGTAGGACGTCTTCCGGCTTTGGCTGGGATGATTAAGGATGGTCTACGAACTACCCCGGGAATCCTGGAGACTAAATAGCTGCGCGGAATAGTATACCCATGATACTTAAAGTTGCTGGAGCCTGAACCCAAGGCCGCGGTAGGGGAAGTTGTTGGAGTACTACCAAGCGAATTCAGATAATAAGTGCAACGCTCGGACATGATTGTGGAGAGTGTAGGAGGAAGGGTTAACTACCGATAAG
>NZ_CBFFRL010000339.1:0-2962 GCF_965644215.1 Phytobacter sp. V69 | reverse complement strand
CAGGCAACCGTCTGTGGTGTTTGCAGAGCTAAGATTGGCGGCTTAGCGTTGCACTTCGGAGTTGAATCCGCCATTAATAACTTTTAACGATCGATATTAGATATATCGAAGGATTAGTAAGGATAGGATATGGACCGGGTTAGCGTAATACCCATTCACAGTCTGAATGGCACAATTGTTGGCTTTTCAATGGACTGTAGCGACCACACTCCGCTCACTAGCCACTTTAAGTATTGTTCTGACTTCTCTGTAGAAAATGGGCTTTTGTTTTATGTTAACAATCTCAGGAATCTTACAGATACTGCAGCCCAGTTTCCACACCTGACATTAATGAAACAGGAAGATCCTGCATTATTTGGGCTATGGCGGGAAAATGTTCGTGAGGCCATACTGATTAATCGTGACTTCTACCATAAACAGGTGCAGAAGCCGACCTTTCCTGAACTGATTAAAAACATCAGGAAGTCTTATTCGGACCGCATCATTATCGACGGGGTACAAAGTACATGGGAGTTTTCGGTCCTGCAAAATTGCGGTATCTGGGCTGTTCAGGGATACATGTATCGTTCCGTGCCCCTAAAAAAACTGGAGTGGTTGCTTTAATCATCACGGCGTGAAAACGTTAGCCTAATAATGATAAGGATGTTATTCAAAGAATAGAGAATGAAGGCAGAACCTTTGCGTGAGTAAAAGGACGTCGTAATGCGCCAGCAGGAATATATAAAAATCCTCTTATTACTCCTTTTACTCTTTCATTTATGCTTTGCGAATTCCCTCACTCTTTAAAGCCTGCGATGGAAAGAAAGGCTGAATGTTGTGCAATCGGGGTAAAAAACGGCCGCGCAATTGAGAAAAATTCCCATTAACACCGTAACAAACTGCTTACACTGCTGGCAGGCTGTAACACGCTTACGCTATACTAGCCGTCGAAATTGCAGGTTCACCGCTTCGAACCCGCTTTTAATGTGTTTTGCCACATGGATTATTCAATCTCCCCTTCCGAGGATCTGGCCACAGGCTGGATAAATTATGTTAAACAGCATCTTAGTCATACTCTGTCTGATAATCGTAAGTGCATTCTTCTCGCTATCTGAGATTTCGCTTGCCGCTTCCAGGAAAATCAAACTGAAACTGCTTGCCGACGATGGCAACATCAATGCGCAACGCATTTTAAAAATGCAGGAAAACCCCGGCACCTTTTTTACCGTGGTGCAAATCGGCCTGAACGCCGTCGCCATCCTCGGTGGTATCGTCGGTGACGCCGCGTTCTCACCTACGTTTTACAGCCTGTTAGTCACCGTAGTGTCGCCAGAGCTGGCAGACCGTCTGAGCTTTATTATTTCGTTCTCGCTGGTAACGGGGATGTTTATCCTGTTCGCCGACCTGACCCCGAAACGCATCGGTATGATCGCGCCTGAAGTTGTGGCTTTGCGCATTATCAACCCGATGCGCTTCTGCCTGTTTCTCTTCCGCCCGCTGGTGTGGTTCTTTAACGGTATGGCGAACATCATTTTCCGCATCTTCAAGCTGCCGATGGTGCGTAAAGACGACATCACCTCTGATGATGTCTATGCCATCTTCGAAGCCGGTGCGCTGGCCGGGGTGCTGCGTAAGCAAGAGCATGAGCTGATTGAGAACGTGTTTGAGCTGGAATCGCGCACGGTACCGTCGTCAATGACATCGCGTGAAAACGTGGTGTGGTTCGATCTGCACGAAGACGAGCAGAGCTTAAAGCGCAAAGTCGCGGAAAACCCGCACTCCAAGTTCCTTGTCTGTAATGAAGATATTGACCACATCGTCGGTTATGTCGACTCGAAAGACCTGCTGATTCGCGTACTGGCCAACCAAAGCCTGGTCCTGAGCAGTGGCGTGCAAATCCGCAACACGCTCATTGTGCCGGATACGCTGACCCTCTCTGAAGCGCTGGAAAGCTTTAAAACCGCCGGTGAAGACTTCGCGGTCATCATGAACGAATACGCGCTGGTGGTGGGTATCATCACCCTGAATGACGTAATGACCACGCTGATGGGCGACCTGGTCGGCCAGGGGCTGGAAGAGCAAATCGTTGCCCGTGACGAAAACTCATGGCTGATTGACGGCGGCACGCCGATCGATGACGTGATGCGCGTGCTGGATATCGACGAGTTCCCACAGTCCGGCAACTACGAAACCATCGGCGGCTTTATGATGTTCATGCTGCGTAAAATCCCGAAACGTACCGACTCGGTGAAATACTCCGGCTATAAGTTCGAGGTGGTGGATATTGATAACTATCGCATCGACCAGCTGCTGGTCACGCGTATTGATACCAAAGCGACCGTGTTGACGCCGAAGCTGCCGGATGCAGAAGAGAAAAGCGAATAATCACAGCGGCGCGTGATGGACAAAAAGGCGGAATAATTTCCGCCTTTTTTAATGCCTGCTGTTCCGTGCACGATATCCCTGAAAACATCAACGGCTCCTTATCGGAGCCGTTTTTTGTACTGCGATTACTGCATAGCGTAGGAGGTGGTTAAGCCATCTCAGCCTGGAGACGCAGAACCTGACGGTTGATCTCTGACATCACAGCGAGGTGCTGTTTGTCCTTCACCTTCGGGATAAGGATTCTGCCCTTATCAAACTCGAAAGCGCCAACATCCTTGATATACAACCGTCCACGGAACAGGATTTTCACGTACTTCGCCACCTGAAGTGGGTTGTAACGTTGGAAGATTTTCATTTTTGTACTCCTGTTTAGTATAACGCCCTTGCGGTGCCACACTTGGCCCGACAGTGATGAGCGCAAATTTTAGTGCTCAGTGACTATAGTTCAGAAAGAACGTGAGACCTAGTATGTATAAGTTTATTTACCTTTTGATTACAGTTATTCAGAATTTTCTTTTCACTGCTTTAGATAGTGTCGTCACAAGATTTTAGCCCAGAGAGCGATGCATCTGATCTGGACGGCAGCGAGAAATGAGGC
>NZ_CBFFRL010000338.1:0-2965 GCF_965644215.1 Phytobacter sp. V69 | reverse complement strand
GCCTCATTTCTCGCTGCCGTCCAGATCAGATGCATCGCTCTCTGGGCTAAAATCTTGTGACGACACTATCTAGAAAGCTCAAATCGTTAAACTTTCTGCTCTGGCGGTGGATTAATCGAGCGCCGGGATCGCCATGCCTTTGAGCTTGATGACGAAGTGATTTTCGTGACGGGTGATTTTCGCGCCGTCATCGCAATATTCGGTTGAGAGCTGGAAAAACGCGTCCGCGTCAACATCGAATGCCAGTTCGATTTCGCTGTGTTTCCCTGAGTTAAGCATTTGATAAACTTGCTTTAGGCTGTGTGCTTTGGCTATCGACATAATAAATAAACCTCAGAAGGGATGGCGCAATGGTTAAAACCTGACCATTGGTTTATAGCAGGGAACGATAAAATTTCCAGCCGATGGACAGGTAGCAGCACATAAGGTTAACAGGCAATTTTTACATCTTGAATAATGATATGTTATATCGTAACATTTGGCCTCTTTTGATGAACTGAGGGACGAATTTTGGCCAGTCATTTTGGAAAAACAACGATAGCTCTGGGTGTTCTGTTATTTAGCACGCATGCATTTGCTCATGACCATCATTCGCACGGAAAACCGCTGACCGAAGTGGAAAAGAAAGCGGCAGAGGGTGAATTCAACGATAGCGACGTGAAAGACCGCAAACTGACCGACTGGGACGGCATGTGGCAGTCTCTGTACCCTTATCTGCAAAGCGGCGATCTTGACCCGGTGTTCAAGAAAAAGGCTGAGAAAGATAAGAGCAAATCCTTTGATGAGATTAAAGCGTACTACCGTAAAGGCTACGCCACTGACATCGATACGATCGGGATTGAGAATAGCGTGATGGAGTTCCATTCCGGCGATAAAGTGAGTTCATGTAAATATGATTACGCCGGGCATAAAATCCTGACCTATACCTCCGGCAAAAAAGGCGTGCGCTACCTGTTCGAATGTAAAGATGCCAGCAGCAATGCGCCGAAATATGTGCAGTTTAGCGACCACATCATTGCGCCGCGGACCTCTGCACACTTCCATATCTTTATGGGCAGCACCTCTCAGGAAGCGCTGCTGGAAGAAATGGACAACTGGCCGACCTATTATCCTTACCAGCTCAAAAAAGAGCAGGTTGTTGATGAGATGCTTCATCACTAACCGAGCCTCTCAGCCCGCTTCGGCGGGCTTTTTGTTCTTCCCTGCGCTTTAGTTTCTCTTCTCGCTCTTGTAGCATATGACCCCGATCGGTTTTAACGGTATTTGCAGGAGGCAAAGTGTTTGCCGAATACGGTGTTATCAGTTTCTGGTCCTATTTCATTGGGGCGATTTTCATTATTTTGGTGCCTGGCCCGAACACGTTTTTTGTGCTCAAAACCAGCGTGGCAGGCGGTCTAAAAAATGGCTATGTTGCGGCTGCGGGCGTGTTTATCGGTGATGCGGTATTGATGTTCCTGGCCTATATGGGCGTGGCGACGCTCATCAAAACAACGCCGGTGTTGTTCAATATCGTTCGTTATCTCGGCGCGTTTTACCTGCTCTGGCTGGGGGTGAAAATGCTCTACAGCACGCTTTCGCGTAAGGCGAAAAGCGTCAGTGAGCATGACGTGCACAAGGGCGATATTTTTAAACGTTCGCTGGTTCTCAGCCTGACCAATCCCAAAGCGATTTTGTTTTATGTGTCATTTTTCGTGCAGTTTATCGACGTCCACTACACCAATACAGGAATGGCGTTCTTTATTCTTGCCAGTACGCTGGAGTTAATTAGCGTCTGTTATTTCAGCTTCCTGATTATTTCCGGATCCTATGTGACGCAGTTTGTGAAGACCAAAAAACGTCTCGCCAAACTTGGCAATTCATTAATTGGCCTTATCTTTGTCGGTTTCGCTGCCCGGCTGGCCACGCTGCAATCATAAATGACACAAAGGCCCGTGTTTTACGGGCCTTCTCCCACCGCTCAGTCAAACCATGCGGGCTTATTATTGGCCGCAATATCCAGACTGACTGTGATCTCTTCCGGCACAATTCGCGTCAACGACAGTTCGGGTAACTCATTAACATCAAAGAAGCCGACATCCAGTGATTCATGGCTAATACTGAGTTCTCCCCCCAGCTCTTCACACAGGAAAATCGCTTTGTAGATATGCCACGGATGGGGAGGGTGATTGTGCAGATTGCGATCCCAGAGACCCAGAAGGCGGGTGGCTTTAACTTCTAATCCGGTTTCTTCGCGGACTTCCCGGCAAATGGCAGATGAGGGCGTGTCGCCAACATCGACCCAGCCTCCTGGCAGGCTCCAGCCGCCATCGTCGGCCTCTTTGACCATCAACAATTTCCCTTCACGCAGCACAATGGCCCGGACGTCGGTTTTTGGGGTGGCGTATCCCACGTCGGGAATATGCAGCGCGGAAAATGTCTCCGCACTGAGATCGAAGTTTGAAGCGAGTAATTCAAAGGCCATCTCGCGCAGCGTTTCGTAGCGTTCTTTGTCGAAGATATCCGGCGAATAGGCCAGTCCTGTTTGAGCAATGGCATGCAAACGTTGCGCCATAAGATGGATATCTTCTTTGGTCAATTCCCGGGACATGCCACGACTCCTCGTCTTAGTTAACCGTGTTTGTGGGCCAACACATAGTAACGTTGTGAGGATTGATTATGCTACGCCACTGCGGATACAGGGATGGGATAAATCTAAACCTGCTTGCCGATAAAGGGCAAAGGTTAGTAGTCGTCATCGGTATCTTTTAATCGGGACCGGATAACGAGTACTGCAAAGAGAATAACGACTGCAAGAATGCCAAGGAACCAACGCATGATGACTACCACTTTTGGTAGGTACGCTTTGTGCGCATGCTAACATTATGCTTGCCAAGGAAAACATTCATTTACTGGGCGGATTCAACTCCGAAGTGCAACGCTAAGCCGCCAATCTTAGCTCTGCAAACACCACAGACGGTTGCCTGAA
>NZ_CBFFRL010000337.1:0-2991 GCF_965644215.1 Phytobacter sp. V69 | reverse complement strand
CGGCCTCATTTCTCGCTGCCGTCCAGATCAGATGCATCGCTCTCTGGGCTAAAATCTTGTGACGACACTATCTAATCTGGCGTACACCAAAACGCGCGGCAATCAGATCCAGTTCAGCGACCCGTACTATGTCGCCAAAGAGATGCTGCTGGTGAAAAAAGAGAACGCGGATAAAACCCTCGCGGACTTTAAAGGCAAGCGCATCAGCGTGACCAAAGGCACCACCTCTGAGCAGTCGATCCATATTAAAGGCGGCAACGCGGTGACATTCCAGGATGCGGCATCCGCTTTCCTCGCGCTGGAACAAAACAAGGCGGTTGGCTTTGTGACCAACACCATGACCGGCATCAAGATGATCTCCCAGGCGAAAAAAGACGGTATCGAGCTGGCGATGATCAAAGAGCCGATGGCGCTGGAACCGATTGGCGTGGGCATGAAGCGTGACGAGCCAGCCCTGTTGAACGCGGTGAACACCAGCCTGAAAACCATGGACAACGATGGCACCATCGACAAAATCTGGGACACCTGGATTGGGCCAAATACCGAGTACAAGATGGTGCGCGAAGAGCGTGTACAGCCATTGTCTGCCCTGAAATTTGAACCACTGGAATAAGTTATGGCCTGGTTAGAGCAACACGCGTCTGTTTCTTTAGGGGCGGATATCACGCTCTCGACCATGGGGAGCCGCGCCTGGCTGGTGGAAGCGCCGGGAGCATTTAGCCTGGCGGCGCAGCGGCGTATCTGGTCACTGGCGCAAATGCTCTCTCAGTGTGATGAGGTTGAAGCTCTGATTCCCGGTGTTACCAATTTGCTGGTATTGCTCAGGCGCACGCCGGAAGAGGCCGACGCGTTTCCGCAGCGGCTACGCGAATACTGGCGAGAAGCGCGGGAAGTGCAGACGCAGGGGCAGTTGATTGAAATTCCGTGCACTACGGTGGCGAGCTGGCAAGCGACCTTGTGTCGGTATGCCGCCACACCGGTTTTACGGAAAAAGAGGTGATTCGCCGCCACTATCAGGGGCAGTACACCGTGGTCGCACTGGGCAGTGCGCCGGGGTTTGGTTATCTACATGGCCTTGATCCAGAGCTGGCGACACCGCGAAAAAAGGTGCCATCGCTCAACATGCTTAAAGGGACCGTGACTATTGGTGGGGCGCAGACGGGCGTGTCGGTATTAACCGGGCCGAACGGCTGGAACGCGATTGGTTATGCTGAACTGGAGGTCTTTGACCCGTATGTGGCCAACCCCGCGCTGATGGCACCCGGCGATAACATCCGATTTTTACCCGAAAGGATAGAGCTGTGATCGAAATCGAACGCACGGGCGCGCTAAACACGGTGCAGGATTTGGGGCGTTTGGGTTTTCGCCACCTGGGGGTGTCAGTCAGCGGCGCGATGGATCCGCTGGCCTTGCGGGCAGGCAATGCGCTGCTGGGCAACGATGACAACGCCGCCGCCATTGAAATGCAGATGTTTCCGTTTCGCGTGCGCTTTCATGAAGCGACAACCATTGCGCTGACCGGGGCGGATTGCCGGGCGCGGCTGGACGATATCGATCTGCCGCCCTGGTGGGGTTGCCCGGTGAAAAAAGGCCAGGTGCTGGAAATGCGCTATCCCCGTTCCGGCACGCGGGGCTATCTCTGTGTTGCCGGTGGCATCGATGTACCCGAAGTTTTAGGTTCACGCAGCACCGCGCTGCGCGGCGGATCATGCGCGTTTCTGGCAGCAGCCCTGGCAGATCTCCCGGCAAAGCAATCGCACTGGTTACCGCCTTTCCGGTGAACCGATTATTCCTTCGCGCACGGTAGAGATGCGCTCTTACGGGCTGATCCCCGGTATTGTACAGGTGCCGCCAGCGGGGGAGCCGATCATTCAGCTAAACGATGCGAATACCGCAGGCGGTTATCCCAAGATTGCCTGCGTGATTGAAGAAGATCTCTGGCGGCTTGGCCAGCTACAGGCCGGGCAGTCGATTCAGTTAATCCAGAGCGATGCGAAGCAGGCTATCGTTGCGCGGCAGGCGACAGAACGCTGGCTGGCGCGGTTGCGCGATTTTTCGCGTTCGCTTATCAGTGTGTATGGGAAATAACCGATGATGAAAATAGATGTGAACTCCGATATGGGCGAGGGCTTTGGCGTTTATCAGCTGTGCGACGACGAAGCCCTGATGCAGGTTGTCTCATCGGCCAATATCGCCTGCGGTTTTCATGCGGGGGACCCGGCCATCATGACGCAAATGGTGCGCCTGGCGAAGCGTCGGGGCGTGGGCATTGGTGCGCATCCGGGGCTGCCGGACAGATTAGGGTTCGGGCGCAAAGAGATTGCCTTCACCCCCGATGAAATCTGCCAGCAGGTGGTGTATCAGATTGGCGCATTGCAGGCGATTGCCAAACTGGAAGGGGTTGCGGTGTCGCATGTGAGTTTCCACGCGGCAATGGGCAATATGATCAACCGCGACGAAGCGCTGGCGCGCCAGGTGATGCAGGCGATTTATCAGCTCGACCCGGGGTTAATCATTTTTTCCCAGCCGGACACCATTATTGAGCAGGCGGCGAAAAGCGTCGGTTTGCCAGGCTTAACGCTGTTTCTCGCTGACCGGGCCTACGATGCCGCCGGGCGTCTGGTACCGCGCGGCAAGCCTGGGGCGGTAATTAAAGAGGAAGGCGCCGTGCGTGGACGCGTTCGCCAGTTTTTGCAGGAAGGCACGGTGACCACCATCGAAGGGCATCATCTTGCGGTTCGTGCCCGCTCGATTCTGGTTCACAGCGACACGCCGGGGTCGCTGGCGCTGGCGAAGATTGTACGCAGTGAGATTGAAGCCTGTGGTGGCGTAGTGGCTCCCGCGGCGGAGGTATTGCAACAGTAGTGTGTATTGCGCTGTGTCTTTAGCCCGACAGGCCTTCATGCCGTCGGGCTTTTTGTGCACAAAAAACCCCCAGCTAGGCTGGGGGTTCCGGAAAGCTTTCAGCTTTAAGCCAGTTATCAAAACCCC
>NZ_CBFFRL010000336.1:0-3041 GCF_965644215.1 Phytobacter sp. V69 | reverse complement strand
CGGCCTCATTTCTCGCTGCCGTCCAGATCAGATGCATCGCTCTCTGGGCTAAAATCTTGTGACGACACTATCTAAATCCAGACTAAACGAAGCCCAAATAAACCCCAGTACAACGTTAATTTGCCACGGCGCATTCCCTAGAATAGGGACTGAAACATTCAGAGGCCTTCACCGTGTCGAATATCAGTCTGCAAGAAAAACATCTTCAAAATCACCATCCGCATATTATTCGCGAACTGGTCTCCGGGCGTCTGGTCCCTGGTCCTATCTGGACAAAGCGCAATTACCGCCTTAAGTTCCTGCTGCGCTCACTCTTATTCTGGCCTTCCACGGTAAAAATGCTGAGCGCGTTATCGCAACGCCCTGGATTTGAACGCCTACTGAATGCGCAGGTGACGCTGCCGAGTAAATCGCACCGGCAGTATCTGACGCTTGGGCTTAATGCGGCAAAACGTGCCGACGCGGTTGTCAGCCACTACCAGTGGGTTGATACCTGCTTGTCCACGCAAGCCGCCGACGCGTTGACTGCCGTAACCCCTCAGCAGATTTTGCACTGTAAGGGCAAAGATGACACCGATTTTTACGTCTTTGCCTCCTGCGCCCATAAAGCAGAGCGTGAAGGTGAAAGCACGTTGTGGCTGTATGATGGCAACAATGTCCTGCTGGCAAGCGCCACGTTCAGCGTGGTGAATGAAAATGGCCAGCGGGCGCTGGTGATTGGCGGCCTGCAAGGCCCCCGGAAAAATATTTCACATGACGTGATCAAGGTGGCGACACGCGCCTGCTACGGTATTTTCCCTAAACGTCTGTTGATTGAAGTGCTGTGGCAGATGTGTGCGCATACCGGTATCAGCGCGGTTTATGGCGTTAGCGACAATGGTCATGTCTTTCGTGCGTTGCGCTATCGCTTTAGCAAAGGTCGCCATTTCCATGCCAGTTATGACGAGTTTTGGGCCTCCATTGATGGTGAGAAAGACAACGCCTGGCGCTGGCGTTTACCGCTGATGCTGACACGAAAACCGCTGGAGAGCATTCCCAGCAAGAAACGCGCCGAATATCGCCGCCGCTTCCAGTTGCTCGATGAAATGAATAGCGGCCTCGACTCTTTCTTCCGCTAAATATTCATAGCAGCGGTACTCCCGCTGCTCTTCTTTATTACCATTAGCTCCCTTCGCATATTCATTCTCATTTTCATCGCCACCGAATAATAATTCATCGCCGTTACCGATCAAAAACAGACACAAATCCATTCTAAAAAAATGCGTTATTGTTTGGTGTAGTGCCGCAATTCACGGGCATCGGAGTGTAATACACACCTCGCATATGTAGAGCAAAAACCGGACGAAGCGACTAAAACCTAACGATATATCTTTCAAGGCTTTTTTTTCATGCTAGTGTGGATTTTCCATTTAACGGCCCGGAGGGGCTATTCCAAACTTAAAATTCGTGTGCCTCGTTTGCAAAGGAAATACGTTTTTTTTCACGCAATTTTGCCCGGATAAAAATTACCCTCACGGTGCAATTTGTTCAGTGTGTGGTGCCCGCCTTACGGCAAAAGCATGTATTCCAGTCAGACGAAGATGGCCAAAAAAAGCATCCTGATGAGAGGCCTCTGAATGAGGCCTCTGCAACACACTTAACATCATTTTATGCCGCATCTGCACAACGCGGGAAAGTTATTACCCCGCGCAGACCGCGATTAAATCCAGTCGATTATGGCAGATTAATAATAACGGCGAATTGCCTGTTCAGTTTCACGCGTACTGACCAGCTCAGAAAACTTGGCTATCAGGAATTCTTCTCCATCCAGCACGTAAGTTTCGATCGGCATGTCAAGGAAGGAACGCTGATCGTTTCTGTAGCTGACCTTCTTTAGGTCGTCCGCCACCGAGATGTGATCGACCTTGCCACCGGGGAGTATTACCACAACATCTTTGCTCATGTCGTTATCCTCAGTTGTTTAATTTACATACGACATTAGCACAGGCTTTCGGTCATCGTCTCTTGTTATGTTTAGCCATTATGACAACGCCCCGGCAGAAAGCGGCAGCACCATGACGGTAACCCACTCATCACTGTCATATTTTTCTTCGACAGGTTTCCAGCCAAGCCTGGCATACAGTGCCTGCTGGTCGGGGGTATAGAGCCACAGTTCAGGGTAGCCCGCCGCTTGTGCCGTTTCGCTAAGCGCACGAATCAGTTTGCCCGCAATCCCCTTCCCCCGATGCGCCTGCGCGGTAAGCACTTCCCCCAGCCAATACTTGCGTGTCATATCGTCGCACAGTTCATACTGGATGATGCTCGCCGTCGCGATGGGCATACCGTCTTCAAGCGCCACCAGCGTCACTTCATCATTACCTGGCGCATTACGCTCCCTCAGGCGTTCGGTGATGGTTTCGTGTGATGCCCAGCGTTCAAAATCCGACCATTCCTGGTGGATGAGCGCCGCGACCAGCGCATAGCCCGCGTCCCACTGCCGTAATGTGATGATGTCCATTGATGAGAAAAGCCTCGTGTTGGTTTGTTCTTCGCTGGGGTCAAAGGTTTCCAGAGCGCAGATCGGAATAAAGACTTTATGATTCTTGTATTTAACTGTGGTATATCACTGAATTCATTTGTTTAAATGAGTATTATTATCATTTTACAGGTGAAAGACACCCATGATGCACACTCTCTTTCGTCCATTGTCTGCCAGTCTGATACTCCTGTTTTCCGCCACTACGCTGGCAAATGATGTCAAAACCTCCCCACCGCTTGTTACTGTCGTCACCGAAGGGACGGGTCCGGACGTCATTTTAATTCCCGGACTCGCCTCACCGCGCAGCGTATGGGATGACCTCTCGGTTCAATTATCATCAGGCTATCGGCTGCATAAAGTACAACTCGCCGGGTTCGCCGGGCAGGCTCCTGCCATCCGCGAGAATGGCGCATTTGTTGAACCTGTCGCCCAGGCCATTGCCGATTACATTAGATAGTGTCGTCACGAGGATAAAAATCATTGATAATAGGGCCTTCTAATCAGAAGGCCCTATTATCATGAC
>NZ_CBFFRL010000335.1:0-3071 GCF_965644215.1 Phytobacter sp. V69 | reverse complement strand
GAATAGTAAGTCTGTACGGTTCTGAGTTGCTGCATATTGCCATTATAAGTCAATACGGTATGTATGAGACGCTTACAGTAAAAGCTCAGCCGCTTTCAAACGGCGCATCGCAAAGTTGCGATAATTATCAAAGATAATGTGCGTGAGTATCACCTGCGTTGGGTGTTTCGGATTATCCCACCCACCAGACGCGACGCTGGCGGGTATACTTTGACAGCTATGACAATGAAAATAATCGACGAAAATGACTTCCCCTTGCAAGAGCAGATGACCCCGCCGCAGGATACACGGCTGGGGCGGGCCGTCTCGCCTCTGTGCGCAGCCCATCCCGACCTGTGCGGGCTGGTGGCGCTGGATGACAGCATGGACGCCTTTGTGGCGCGTTATCGTCTGGCGGAAATGGCCCAGAGTACTCTGGATGTGCAGTACTACATCTGGGAGGACGACATGTCCGGGCGACTGCTGTTGCTGGCGCTGCTGGAGGCGGCGGATCGCGGTGTGCAGGTCCGGCTGCTGCTGGATGACAACAACACGCTTGGCATGGACGAAGTGTTATGCCAGCTTGATGCCCATCCGCGCATCGAAGTCCGCCTGTTCAATCCCTTCTCGTTTCGTACGCTGCGCGCGCTGGGTTATCTCACCGACTTTGCCCGCCTCAATCGGCGGATGCACAACAAAAGCTTTACCGCTGATGGCGTCGTGACGCTGGTGGGCGGGCGCAATGTGGGAGATGCTTATTTTGGTGCCGGGGAAGAGCCGCTGTTTACCGATCTGGATGTGATGGCTATTGGCCCGGTGGTGCAGGACGTCAGCGATGATTTTTCCCGCTACTGGCACTGCGAATGCGTGTCACCGCTGCGTACGGTGCTGGACTTGCCGCAAGAGGCGATCGCTGAACGTATTCGTATGCCACAGGCGTGGTACGAAGACGTGACGGCAATGCGCTATCGCAACAAACTGGAGTCGACCCCGTTTACTCATCAACTGGAGTCCGGAACCTTGCCGGTTATATGGGCGAAAACCCGGCTGTTGAGCGATGACCCCCGCAAAGGGCAGGGCAAAGCGCACGCGCATACCCTGTTACCCGAGCGTCTGCGCAAAGTGATGGGCATGCCGGAGCGGCAGGTGGATATTATTTCGGCCTATTTCGTGCCGGGCCGCCGGGGCGTGGCTCAGCTTATTCGCCTGGCGCGAAAAGGGGTTAACATCGCTATTCTCACCAATTCCCTTGCGGCGAACGATGTTTCCGTGGTGCACGCGGGCTATGCGCGCTGGCGCAAGAAGTTGCTCCGACACGGCATTGAGCTGTATGAGCTCAAGCCTACCCGCGACGAGGCACACCCGCTGCATGACCGGGGGCTGACTGGGAATTCCGGCTCCAGCCTGCATGCCAAGACGTTCAGTATCGATGGCGAAAAGGTGTTTATTGGCTCGTTTAACTTCGACCCACGCTCCGCGATGTTGAACACGGAGATGGGGTTTGTTATCGACAGCGCCGAGCTCGCCCGACGTATCCACCACCGTTTTTTGCGCAGTCAGCGTGCGGCAGCCTGGCAATTACGCCTCGATCGCTGGGGGCGGATTACCTGGGTGGAACTGCAGAACGGTGAAGAGATTGTGCTGAAAAAAGAACCGCAGACGCGGTTCTGGCAACGATTACTTGTTCGGCTGGCGTCGCATCTGCCGGTTGAGTGGCTGCTCTGAGTTTCAGGCAGCCCTCATCCGCTTAACGTGCCGTCACGTGGGTGTTGCTGCTTTTACCTTCCGGCTTGCCGGAGAAGATGAAACGCAGCACCGGGATCCGCAGGTGTGCTTCATACAGCAGCACGGCAGAGCCGATAACGAACACCAGCCCGGTGGTAAATCCGATCAGGTTGGAATGGATATGCGGGGTTATCCACGCGCCAAACAGCAGCGTCAGCGGGTGGTGCACCAGGTAGATAAACAGCGACGCGTTAACAAAATAGCTTACGCGCGATGACTGGAAATTCAGCATCCGGTGGCCCAGTGAAAACACCACGTTCACCATCCACAGACCCAGCAGCATGGTAATCACCGACTCGGTTTCATATATCCAGGCATCGCCGCTGCCATAACGCTGATTCAGCAGATAGGCGGCAAAGCCGATGATCGAGCCAACAAAGCAGGCAGGGGAGGGGTTAATGAACAGGGATTTGAGACGCGGGTTAATAAAGGTCAACGCGCCCAGCAGAAAAAACGGGATGTAAAATAGCGATTGCATGACGGCGAAATTGAACAGCGCGTCGCGCAATATATCAGGATAAATAATGAATACTAGGCGGCGGAAGGCGGCATAAAGGATACCGAACGCTAAAAACGCCACGGAGAGCTTGCTAAGCGTAATGTTGTCGAGCAGGCGAACCGCATTGCTTTTAATGGTGCGGAACAGCCACATACTGACGGTCGTTAGCACCACCAGCACCATTAAAAACCAGAGGTGAGAAACAAGTTCCCACACCAGGGTGTTGAATTTGTCGTACAGGGAAAGCGTATGCTAGTCCTGCGCGCGGCCATTCACATATTGCTGCATCATCGGGGTATGGCTTTCTAGGCCTTGTACTCCGTTATTTTTATCATTGATTTTACTCATTTTTAGCCTTTTGCGCTAGTTTTCAAGTGAGTGTATTAGGCTACATATAACACACTCAAAAGTTCAATTTGTAGCCCATGTGTAACTCAGTTATGATTTGGGTATCAGCAAAAATCAAAACTAGGCTACACAGGTTGATTTATGAACATAACTCTTTCTAAAACAATGATTCTCAACAAGTTATCAATAGACGTGCGACCGAGGGTTACTTTTGATGGCTTTATTGAATATGAACCCAACCCAGATCGTCAGCCTTACATAGTCTTTGATGCTCATCGTGATGCCCCTGTGGGTTTCGGCGTTAAGGTCAGTGCTACAAAGAAAACGTATGTTCTACAACGTCGAGTTGCATCTGATCGTATCAGCACCAGAGAAAGCGGTAAATCAAGGGAAGGTGCGATTTAATCGGTGGGGTTCAGTGGAGTCCTTAGCTGTATTAGCCTTACCTTAGCTGAGCTGT
>NZ_CBFFRL010000334.1:0-3103 GCF_965644215.1 Phytobacter sp. V69 | reverse complement strand
GTCATGATAATAGGGCCTTCTGATTAGAAGGCCCTATTATCAATGATTTTTATCCTCGTGACGACACTATCTAATGAATATTTATGACTTTCTTCACAAGATTGTCATATTGATAAGTTGCTACGTTGGCGCAAACAGAGTAATGGTGATATGTGAACCTTATCGGTAAGGAGCCAATCATGGGCTACGCGCATCTGTTGGTTGCAGTATCGGCATCCCCTGAAAGCCACGCGCTGGTGGCGAAAGCGGTGTCAATAGCACGTCCGTTCCAGTCCCGATTAACCCTCATCACACTAACGTCCGATCCCGAAATGTATAACCAGCTTGCGGCACCAATGATGGAAAATGTGCGCGAGATCCTGCAGGAAGAAACGCAGCAGTTTATGGATGAACTGGTAAGCCGCGCTGATTACCCCATTGAGCAGGTAATTATTACGTCCGGTGAGCTTAGCGAGCACGTGCTGCATACCTGCAGTAACCAAGACGTCGACCTGGTTATCTGCGGTAATCACAATCAGAGTTTCTTTGCACGCGCAGCCTGTTCCGCCAAAACGATTGTCGGCGCAAGTGAAGTGGATGTATTGCTGGTGCCATTGAGCGACTAAAACCCCTCCCGTACAGCGGAAGGGGTGGTCTTTAGGCCAGTTTCGGGAAGGTCGCCACTTTGTTCTGTAGGTCGCTCTGAGCGCTACGTGGCGTGATGCGCTTTAAATCGCTAATAAACCTTTGCTGCCAGTGATCGATATCGTTTTGCACGATCACAGCAAGCATTTCAGCATGGCGCGCAATACGCTCGGCAAGGGGCATCGTCAGGGCACGATCCATCGCCGCTGCGACATCATCACGGTCATAAGGATTCACAATCAGCGCTGACGTCAGCTCGTTTGCTGCACCGGCAAACTGTGAAAGCACCAGTACGCCGGGATTCGCCGGATCCTGCGCCGCAATATACTCTTTCGCCACCAGGTTCATCCCGTCACGCAATGGTGTGACCAGTCCAACGTCCGAATACCTGAAGACCTTCATCAGTACCTTTCGGTCGAAATGCTGATTGAGATAGTAAAGCGGCGTCCAGCCAAGCTGACCGTATTTCCCGTTAATGCGCCCAGCTTCCGTTTCCAGCTGATGGCGAATGTCCTGATAGGCCTGCACTTCACCGCGCGATGTCGGGGCGATTTGCGTATAGCGGATTTTGCCGTGGTGCTGCGGGTATTTCTCCAGCAGGGTTTCATACGCGAGGAATCGTTCAGGCAAGCCTTTCGAGTAATCCAGCCGCTCAACGGAGAAGATATTCTTCACGTTTTTCAGCTCGGCTTTCAGCTGTGCCAGTTTTGGCGGCAGCGGCCCGGAGGCCTGCTGGGCAATCTCTTTCGGTTCAATACCGATAGGATAAACCTCCGTGCGGAAGCTTTTGCCCCAGGCCGTGTGGCTCTTCCCGCCGCGTGTGGTCAGGCGGGTTTGCATGGACAAACAGTCAAGAAACGCCAGGCGGTCACTTTCAGTCTGGAACCCCAGCAGATCGTAGTCGCACAGCTCTTCCAGCAGCTCCGCATTCGGCGGCAGCGCGTTGAAAATTTCCGGCGTCGGGAAAGGAATATGCAAAAAGAAGCCAATGCGGTTGTTTACGCCACGCTGGCGCAGTTCGCTGGCAAAGGGCAACAGATGGTAATCGTGGACCCACAGAATATCGTCCTCTTCCACCAGCGGCAACAGTTTGTCCGCCAGTAGCGCATTCACGCGCTGATACCCTTCCCAGGCTTCGCGCTGATATTTCACTAAATCCAGGCGGTAGTGAAAGGCGGGCCACAGTACCGCATTTGAAAACTGGGAATAATATTGGTCGTAATTTTCTTCACTCAGATTAAACGACGCCCAGGTGATATTCCCCTTCGTCACCTTTTTTAGCGGTTTGTCCTCATTGCCTGTCTCACCACTCCAGCCGAACCATAATCCGCCGGTGGCTTTTAATGCCCCCAAAATCCCTACAGCCAGCCCACCTGCGCTGGTCCTTTTATCATCAGGCGGAGCAATACGATTAGATACTACGACTAAGCGACTCATAGCCATCTCTCCTGTTTGTTAGCGCCCTTTTTTCTTCTTCTTGATGGTCGGTGATACGATTAAGCCACTGATGAACGTCATTCACGCCACCCAGTCGCCATTTGGCCTGGGTGACTCCTGTCCCGACTTTCACCGAGATACCTGACTTCGCGTTGACAATCTCAAAGCCGTGTTCATCTGTCAGGTCATCGCCGATAAACACCGGTTTTCGGCCAGCAAACGGCGGCTCCTGCAAAAAAGCAGCGATGGCCGCACCTTTGTTAATACCAGACGGTTTAAGCTCCACCACACAGTTGCCCGGCTGCATAGCCAGCTGACCCCAATTTTCCACCATCTTACGGGCCAGCGCGAAAATGGCCTCTTCATGCTGCGGTGCCTGTCGATAGTGCAAGGCAAACGCCATGCCCTTGGTTTCCAGCTCAGCGCCTTTCAGCACGCTCATGTCCGCCTCAAGCGCACGTTCCAGCGGCTGGAGGATATCGTCCGGCAATGCCACCCGATGAGTTTGACCGTTGATGTCGCGGCGCTCTGCCCCGTGAACCCCGGCAAGGGGAAAACGATAAGGTTTGGCGAGCGTATCCAGCTCGGCCATTGAGCGCCCTGAAATCAATGCCACCGCCCCATCGTTCAGTTCAGCAAGCCGCGCCAGGTGCCTGAGAACATCCGGTGGAACGGAAACCTGGTCGGGATGCGGTTTGATATCAGCGAGGGTTCCGTCAAGATCGAAGAAAAAAGCAAAATTACCGGAAAAGACTGGCGGTTCAGATAACAGGTCAGCCACCCTGGTTTCCTCCTTAATGGTTATGGATGAGAGGTCTCTTGCGAAAACCTTTCATTATCATTAGCCATGTAAGTATAGACAGTGTGACGCTGCTCGCCATTTTATGCATAACCCATCAACCAGCCTGGCGGTTGATGGGTTACTGGAAGTATGCTTAAAGATTAGCCTGCATATTGGTGAAAGATGTTAGATAGTGTCGTCACGAGGATAAAAATCATTGATAATAGGGCCTTCTAATCAGAAGGCCCTATTATCATGACT
>NZ_CBFFRL010000333.1:0-3157 GCF_965644215.1 Phytobacter sp. V69 | reverse complement strand
ATTCAGGCAACCGTCTGTGGTGTTTGCAGAGCTAAGATTGGCGGCTTAGCGTTGCACTTCGGAGTTGAATCCGCCAAATTAAGATGCATTCACCTACTCAATTAAATAAAGATAAAATGCCCGAATACTCTGGCTAAACCGCGCGCCAGTACCCTGTCTTTAGCCATAGGCATCCCTTGTCAATTTCTGCTAACATCCCTGCCACATTCCCACAGCAATCTGGCGGCGACTATGAAATTTGTCTCTTTTAATATCAACGGCCTGCGTGCCCGTCCTCATCAACTGGAAGCCATCGTCGAGCAGCATCAGCCCGACGTGATTGGCCTGCAGGAGACGAAAGTCCACGACGACATGTTCCCGCTCGAAGACGTGGCAAAACTTGGCTACAACGTCTTTTATCATGGCCAGAAAGGCCACTATGGCGTGGCGCTGCTGACCAAAGCGACGCCAGTCTCCGTGCGTCGCGGTTTCCCGGATGACGGCGAAGAAGCCCAACGCCGTATTATCATGACGGAAATCCCGTCTCCGCTGGGTAACATCACAGTCATCAATGGTTACTTCCCGCAGGGGGAAAGCCGCGACCATCCGACCAAATTCCCGGCAAAAGAGAAGTTTTACCAGGATCTGCAAACCTACATTGAAACCGAGCTGAAAAAAGAAAATCCGGTACTGATCATGGGGGATGTCAACATCAGCCCTACCGATCTGGACATCGGCATTGGCGAAGACAACCGTAAACGCTGGCTGCGTACCGGCAAATGCTCCTTCCTGCCGGAAGAACGCGCGTGGATGGACCGCCTGATTAACTGGGGCCTGGTAGATACCTGGCGTGCCGCGAACCCGGACAATAACGAGCGCTTCTCGTGGTTTGACTACCGTTCCAAAGGGTTCGATGACAACCGTGGCCTGCGTATAGATTTGCTGCTGGCAAGCTCACCGCTGGCAGAGCGCTGCATCGAGACCGGCATCGACTATGACATCCGCGGTATGGATAAACCTTCCGACCATGCTCCGGTATGGGCTAAATTTAAAGTCGAATAAGCTTCACTCCTCCATCACGGCGGTCGCGCGTTGCCACCGCCCTTTTTGGACCTGACCACGCTATGGCGAAAAACATCACGCTTTCCCACTTCCGCCAGGACAATGGCGTGGTTATCGATACCCGCGACAGCGCGTTATATAACGGCTGGCCGGATGCGTTTTCCGGCACATCCGGCCATGTTCCCGGCGCGCGGAACCTTGCCGCGTCATGGCTCGATGATATAACCGATGCACAGTTTGACGCCTGGACATCCCTGCGCCCAATGACCGCTGAAACCCGCATCGCGCTTTATGGCACACCGGATGACAATGCCGCCGTCGAAGCCTGGTTAAAGCAGAAAGGGCTAAATGCGCCATGGCGTATCAGCGACGCACTCTCGTCCCCTTCTCCCCTCGAACGTTTACCCGGTTTTTATCAGCTCGTCCCGGCAAACTGGCTGCACGATCTGATTGCCCATCGTCAGGTCAGCGAGAAGCCCGCCGGTACATGGCAGGTGATAGAAGCGGGCTGGGGCATACGCGATGACTTCCGTCAGGGGCATATTCCCGGCGCAGACTATCTCGATACCCATGAACTGGAAGTCGAGCCGCTGTGGAACGTGGTCGCCCCTGACGTACTGCGCAGCGTGCTAACCGCGCACGGCATTCGCCGGGATACCACGGTCATTCTCTATAGCCGCAACCCGCTTGCCGCCGCGCGCGTGGCCCATATTCTCTTATATGCCGGAGTGCAGGATGTGCGTCTGCTGGACGGAGGCTGGCGGGTCTGGCGTCGCGCCAATCTTCCCGTTGCATCAGTTGATGCCATTCCTGTCACACCCATCCACGATTTTGGTTTGGCGATCCCGGCTCAGCCGCAGTTGATGCTCTCCCTGCAGCAGACGCAGGCACTGCTAAACCGGCAGGATGCCTCGGTGGTCAGCATCCGCTCCTGGGCGGAGTTTGCCGGCGCAACCAGCGGCTATCGCTATATTGCTGCCTGCGGGGAGATCCCCGGTGCACGCTGGGGACGCGCGGGAAACGGCAAAGACGGAATGGAGGTGTTCCTCAATCCTGATGGCACGCTGCACTGCACATCACACATCGCCACCCTGTGGGAAGAATGGAATATTATGGCGGACCAGCATATCGCCTTTTACTGCGGTACAGGCTGGCGCGCGTCTCTGGCGTTTATCTGCGCCCGCGCCATGGGCTGGGCGAACATCGCGGTATATGATGGCGGCTGGTATGAGTGGAGCTTGCATCACAACAATGGATAAACATGCTTAAACCGATAGAGGTTGTCGCTGCCATCATTGAGCGCGATGGCCAGATTTTGCTGGCCCAGCGCCCGGAACAGGGTGATCAGGCGGGATTATGGGAGTTTGCAGGTGGCAAAGTGGAAGCCGGGGAAAGCCAGCCAGAAGCCTTGATCCGCGAGCTTCGTGAAGAGCTTGGCATTGATGCACAGCTGGTGGCGTATATCGCCAGCCACCAGCGCGAGGTCTCCGGGCGCATTATTAATCTACACGCCTGGCATGTGCCAACCTTCATCGGCACACTTACCCGTCACCACCACGCGGCACTTGTCTGGTGCGCACCGCAGGAGGCCTTCAACTGGCCTCTCGCACCTGCGGATATCCCGTTACTGGAGGCGTTTATGGCTTCACGCGCCGCCAGACCAGCGGATTAGTAGAGACGGTACGTTCATCGCGCTGGCACTGGAGTAGCACGCCTTCGGCTTTAATCACCGCCCCTTCGGTGTAATTCTGATTCTGATAAACGCAGCACAAATTACAGGGCTGCGAATTTTGCTGCCCGCCGGAGCTAAACACCTCCGGCGGCACATTCACCTGCACATCCGGTGACACGCGCCTGTCCGCGCTGGCTCCCGCAGAGACCAGCATCAACGCACAACCCCACAGCCAAAATGAACGCGTCATAGCATTTTCTTCCTGAATAGAAACTCTTATCACTATAACGGATCTCTATTACTGAACCGCATTTTCTTTCGTCATCGTTTTTTGTTATGGATAGGCACCCATTATTAATTTGATACCACTTAGATAGTGTCGTCACGAGGATAAAAATCATTGATAATAGGGCCTTCTAATCAGAAGGCCCTATTATCATGACT
>NZ_CBFFRL010000332.1:0-3159 GCF_965644215.1 Phytobacter sp. V69 | reverse complement strand
TATCGGTAGTTAACCCTTCCTCCTACACTCTCCACAATCATGTCCGAGCGTTGCACTTATTATCTGAATTCGCGTCATTCCTATTTAATGAGCAGATTTACCTGAGACTTACATGTCAACTGCTACGCTTTAACATTGTTAATATATAAGGAGTCGCAAATGAAACATTCTCTTTGGTTAGGTGCACTTTTGTTCATCGGTTCGGCATCCGCATGGGCCGCTCCGGATTCCTGCGAAAAGGTAAAAAGTGATATACAACAAAAGATTATAAATAATGGCGTGCCTGAATCCGGCTTTACGCTAACGATTGAGCCCAACGATCAAAATAGCGCGCCGGGTGCGCAAGTTGTGGGTCACTGCGCTAATGATAGCTGGAAAATTCTTTATACCCGCACGCGCGGAAGCGGAAATGCGCAATCCGGTGAAATAACACCACAAGAAAGCGAAAAACCCGCCGCGCAATAAATCCATTTCCCTAAAAAAATAATGGGGATTAACATTCTTCTTGATCCCCATTAAGATTTTCCTACCTCCATTTGAGTAGCATCTCCTCATAGTTAGCCTGCTCGTAATCTCAGCGAGTAATTTCTTTTTATTATAATTTATAACGGAGTGAGCTATGTCGAATGTCGAGAGTAGTGGCGGAATCAGCCGACGAACACTCGTAAAATCAACGGCGCTGGGTTCGCTGGCGCTGGCGGCTGGCAGTTTTTCTCTTCCTTTTGGCATGCGGACCGCTGCTGCTGCAGTTCAAAGCGTCATGCAGCCCGCAGAAGATAAAGTTGTGTGGGGTGCCTGCTCCGTCAACTGTGGTAGCCGCTGTGCGCTGCGTTCTCACGTGCGTGATAACGAAGTCTACTGGGTCGAGACCGATAACACCGGGGATGATGTTTACGGTAATCACCAGGTTCGCGCCTGCCTGCGTGGCCGTTCCATCCGCCGTCGCATCAACCACCCGGATCGTCTGAACTATCCGATGAAACGCGTGGGCAAACGCGGCGAAGGCAAATTTGAACGTATCTCCTGGGATGAAGCGCTGAACACCATCGCCGACAGCCTGAAAGGAACGGTCGAGAAATACGGTAACGAGGCGGTATACATCAACTACTCCTCCGGTATCGTTGGTGGCAACATCACCCGCTCTTCTCCCTCGGCTTCTATTATTGCCCGCCTGATGGCTATTTACGGCGGCTTCCTCGGCCAGTATGGTACTACAGTACCGCGCAAATCGCCTACGCAATGCCGTACACCTACGGCTCCAATGAAGGCAACAGCACCTCAGACATCGAAAACAGCAAACTGGTGGTGATGTTTGGCAACAACCCGGCCGAGACCCGTATGAGCGGCGGCGGCATTACATACTTCCTGTAGCAGGCGCGCGAACGCTCCAATGCGCGGATGATCGTTATTGACCCGCGTTATACCGATACCGCCGCCGGGCGTGAAGATGAGTGGGTCCCGATTCGTCCGGGTACCGATGCGGCGCTGGTGGCTGGCATCGCCTGGGTGCTGATTAACGAAAACATGGTCGATCAGCCGTTCCTTGATAAGTACTGTGTCGGATACGACGAGAAAACCCTTCCGGAAGGCGCGCCTGCCAATGGTCACTACAAAGCCTATATTCTGGGCCAGGGCGACGACGGTATTGCCAAAACGCCGCAGTGGGCCTCGGCCGTGACTGGTATTCCGGTTGACCGCATTGTGAAACTGGCGCGTGAAATTGGCCAAACCAAACCGGCCTATATCTGCCAGGGCTGGGGGCCGCAGCGTCAGGCGAACGGTGAGCTGACTTCCCGCGCTATCGCCATGCTGCCAATCCTGACCGGTAACGTCGGTATCAACGGCGGCAACAGCGGCGCGCGCGAGTCCACCTATAACATCACCATCGAACGTATGCCGATGCCGGATAACCCGGTGAAAACCAAAATCTCCTGTTTCACCTGGACCGATGCTATCGAGCGCGGTACCGAGATGACGGCAACCCGCGATGGCGTTCAGGGCAAAGACAAGCTCGACGTACCGATTAAATTTATCTGGAACTATGCCGGTAACACCATCACCAACCAGCACGGCGACATCAACCACACCCATGACGTTTTACAGGACGACAAGAAATGCGAAATGATTGTCGTCATCGAGAACTTTATGACCTCCTCGGCGATGTATGCCGATATCCTGCTGCCTGATTTAATGACCGTAGAGCAGGAAGATATAATCCCGAACGACTACGCCGGGAACATGGGGTATCTGATCTTTATTCAGCCGGTCACCGCGCCGAAATTCGAGCGCAAACCGATTTACTGGATAACCAGCGAAATCGCCAAACGCCTTGGGCCGGATATCTACCAAAAATTTACCGAAGGGCGTACCCAGGAAGAGTGGCTTAAGTATCTGTACGCCAAAATGCTGGCGAAAGATCCGAAGCTACCCTCCTATGAAGAACTCAAAAAAATGGGGATTTACAAACGTAAAGACCCGGCCGGGCACTATGTTGCCTATAAAAAATTCCGTGACGACCCGCAGGCCAACCCGCTGAAAACGCCATCAGGCAAAATTGAAATTTACTCCAGCGATTTAGCCAAAATCGCCAGCACCTGGGAAATCCCGAAAGACGAAGTGATCAGCCCCCTGCTGGTTTACGCCTCCACGCCGGAAGGCTGGGATGACCCGTCGCGCAATAAATATCCGCTGCAGTTGTTCGGCTTCCACTACAAAGCCCGTACCCACTCCAGCTACGGTAACGTCGATATCCTCGCCGCAGCCTGTCGTCAGGAAGTGTGGATCAACCCGATTGACGCGCAAAAACGCGGCATTGCCAACGGCGATATGGTTCGCGTATTCAACGGACGCGGCGAAGTACGCATTGCCGCCAAAGTGACACCGCGCATCATGCCGGGAGTGAGCGCCATGGGCCAGGGTGCCTGGCACAACGCCGATATGAAAGGCGATCGCGTCGACCATGGCGGTTGCATGAACACACTGACCACCCATCGCCCGTCACCGCTGGCGAAAGGTAACCCGCAGCACACCAACCTTGTCGAAATCGAAAAGGTTTAAGGAGTAGCCGATGACCACTCAATACGGATTTTTTATCGACTCCGCGCGCTGCACCGGCTGCAAAACCTGTGAGCTTGCGTGTAAGGATTACAAGAACTTAAC
>NZ_CBFFRL010000331.1:0-3220 GCF_965644215.1 Phytobacter sp. V69 | reverse complement strand
GGCCTCATTTCTCGCTGCCGTCCAGATCAGATGCATCGCTCTCTGGGCTAAAATCTTGTGACGACACTATCTAAAAACGACCACAATAAAAAAATAACTTCGCACATTTTTGCGGCGATTTATGCATTTTTTATACACCTGCTGTTCTTTTGTCCGGGACTCGTTTTATTATAAGATTGTAAATAAAAACAATACTTTCATCCCTGATTACCCCTTTTAAAAAGGCGGTTAATCCGTCAATAGATGAGTACCCGTTGCGCTTTTTGGTGGGTTGGGAGATAGCATGAGAGACGATCAGGAACAGAATCTATTGTTTCGTTACCTGGGTTCCAGTAGTTCGTTCTGGCGATTGAGCGCTGACAGCAATGCACTGCATTTCGCCCCGGATGAAGATGCCGAGGCAAGCCAGGTGGTGACCCTGAATGATGAACAGGCATCGCAGCTGCGGCAAATGACCGTTATTACCTCCAGCCTGACCATGCATATTTCATTATTTGGCGATAGCGTTCCTGTGCATCTGGTGGGGCGGAAAATCAATAAGACCGAGTGGGCCGGTACCGCGTCGGCATGGAATGACACATCCTCGGTAGCGCGCGACCTGGTCCAGGGGCTCTCTTTTGCCGAACAGGTTGTTTCCGAAGCCAATTCGGTCATCGTCATTCTTGATCGCCATGGCAATATCCAGCGCTTTAATCGGCTTTGTGAGGAATATACCGGGCTAAAAGAACAGGAGGTTATTGGGCAAAACGTTTTTAAGCTCTTTATGAGCCACAACGAAGCCGAGGCGTCTAAACGTAATATCAGCGAGTTCTTCCGTAACGGTGCCTCTTATGAAGTCGAGCGCTGGATTAAGACGCGTAAAGGGCAACGCCTGTTTTTATTCCGCAATAAATTCGTGCACAGCGGCAGCGGAAAAAATGAAATATTCCTGATTTGTTCCGGGACAGATATTACCGAAGAACGCCGGGCGCAAGAGCGTTTGCGTGTTTTAGCCAATACCGACACGATTACCGGACTGCCTAATCGCAATGCGATTCACGAGTTAATCAGTAACGCGATTGATAACCGCGGCGATACGCAAATTGGTATCGTCTATCTTGACCTGGATAATTTCAAAAAAGTTAACGACGCCTATGGCCATATGTTTGGCGACCAGCTTTTACAGGCCGTGGCGCTGGCGATTTTAAGCTGTCTGGATGAAGGCCAGACACTCGCACGCCTGGGCGGCGATGAGTTTATTGTCCTAGCGACGGATTCATCACAGAGCGCGCTGGAGGCGATGGCTTCACGCATTATCACTCGCCTGCGTCAGCCCTTCCGTATTGGTCTTATCGAGATTTATACCGGCTGCTCGCTGGGGATTTCACTTGCCCCACAGCACGGTAACGATCGTGAAAGTATTATTCGCAACGCCGATACCGCGATGTATATCGCCAAAGAAAACGGCCGCGGAAAGTTTTGCGTTTTCACGCCCGAAATGAACCAGCGGGTTTTCGAGTACCTGTGGCTCGACACCAACCTGCGTAAAGCGCTCGATAAAGACCAACTGGTGATTCACTACCAGCCCAAAGTCACCTGGCGCGGCGAGGTACGCAGTCTGGAAGCTCTGGTGCGCTGGCAGTCGCCAGAGCGTGGGTTAATTCCACCGCAGGATTTCATCGCCTATGCCGAGGAATCCGGTTTAATTGTGCCTTTGGGGCGCTGGGTCATGCTGGATGTGGTGCGCCAGGTCGCGAAATGGCGCGAAAAAGGCATTAATTTGCGTGTGGCGGTGAACGTCTCGGCGCGACAGCTGGCGGACCAGTCGATCTTCAGCGATTTGAAACAGGCGCTACACGACCTGAACTTTGAATACTGCCCAATAGACGTCGAGCTAACGGAGAGCTGCCTGATCGAAAATGAAGATCTGGCGCTGTCGTTAATTCAGCAGTTCAGTGATTTGGGTTCGCAGGTGCATCTGGATGACTTTGGCACCGGCTACTCTTCCCTTTCACAGCTGGCGCGCTTCCCTATCGATGCGATCAAGCTCGACCAATCGTTCGTCAAAGATATCCATAAACAGTCGGTTTCACAGTCGCTGGTGCGCGCGATTGTCGCCGTGGCCCAGGCACTGAACTTACAGGTGATCGCAGAAGGGGTCGAAAGCACGAAAGAAGACGCCTTCCTTACCAAGAACGGCGTCAACGAACGACAGGGATTTTTATTTGCTAAACCCATGCCCGCTGCCGTATTCGAGCGATGGTATAAGCGCTATCAGGCGCGGAAAATGGGCTAGCTGGCTTTGCTTAAACCGCCAGCCGAATGTCGGTTCTGTAACTGCACCAGACGTTCCATATAGGCCACATCTTTGGGTTGCAAGCAGAAGGCGGCGTCGACCCAGTCTTCGGTAATGTCCATTAGCTCACTGCGCGGCAGTTGCATGACCCGCTGGCGGGCACGGAGCATTGCGCGCACGCCATTGAGCCGGGGCTGTAGCGTATCGATAAACGTACGTACTGCCAGATAGCTTTGCCCAGGTTCAAAAAGCTGATCCACCAGTCCCTGCTGCTCATACCACTCCGCAGTGTGGGACTCACCTTTGTAGATTAACTCCTCCGCCAGTTTCATCCCTGAACGGCGGGCCACCAGCTAATACCCTCCCATCCCGGGGAACAGGTTAAAGGCAATTTCCGGGAAACCGAGGCGAGCATCGCGCTGTGCCAGCACAAAATGATGTGCCAGCGCCGCTTCAAAGCCGCCGCCCAGCGCACTGCCTTCGACCATAGCCAGCGAAATCGCACCGGTATCAAACCCGCGTGATGCCGCATGCACACAGTCGACGCAGGCTCGCGCGTAGGCACGCAGCGCTTCGCGACGGCCATTTTGGATGCACTCGACAAAGAAACTCAGATCGCCCCCCGCATTGTACATACCGGGGACTAGCGAGCCCGTTACCCAAAAATCCACGGCAAATCCCGCTTGTCGAACAAGCCAGGAAATGTTCATGATCTCTTCAATTAACACATGGTTAAAGCAGGGCCGAGGCTGAGCTCGCAACATCATCCATACTGTGCGACGCTCTTCTTCGTAATAGTCCGAAAGTTGTGTAAAACGTTCATTATCCGTAAAAAGTTTGCACGTAGCCTGGTTGATAACTGTCATAGACTTAGATAGTGTCGTCACAAGATTTTAGCCCAGAGAGCGATGCATCTGATCTGGACGGCAGCGAGAAATGAGGCCG
>NZ_CBFFRL010000330.1:0-3276 GCF_965644215.1 Phytobacter sp. V69 | reverse complement strand
TCATGATAATAGGGCCTTCTGATTAGAAGGCCCTATTATCAATGATTTTTATCCTCGTGACGACACTATCTAACGTTTGATCAGAAAAAGACACTCGCCGCACTGGAATATCATTACCATGCTTTTTGTGCGCGCTTACCGGCAGACACCCGCTCAAGCTTTTTTACCCTGCAAGGGCTCACCCTTGCCGAATTAACGGGTAAAAATGGCGAGCTGTACAGCATCCGTTTTTATGCAGATGCAAAGCTGGACAAAGAAGGTGAAGCGACACTGGTTTTCTGCGACGAGCAGCGAACTCAACTGGCGGGAATGACCTTCGCACTGTGTCAGTACCAGGGAAAACGCACGCTATTTATTGGCGGGCTGCAGGGGGCGAAAGCTAACATCCCCCATGACGCCATCCAGGCGGCAACCAAGAGTTGTCACGGCTTATTTCCCAAACGCCTGTTACTGGAAGCCTGTACGGAGTTGACGGCTTATCTGGATGTAGAACAGATTATCGCCGTCAGTAATGACACGCATATCTACCAAAGCTGGCGGTACCGCAAGAAAAAACAGGGGCTGTTGCACGCTGATTACGACAGTTTCTGGGAGTCCCTCAGCGGGGAGCGCACCGCCGAGAGAACCTTCCGCCTGCCGCTGTTTATTGCGCGTAAAGCGATGGAGGAGATTGCCAGCAAAAAACGCGCGGAATATCGCCGCCGTTATGAATTACTGGATTCGCTGCAAAGACAGATAAGCCATATTTGGCAACGTTAATCGGCTCTCCCGCGTGCCAACCAGAGCACGCGGGAAAACATCTTGCGTAACAATATCGGCACCGACTCCACGCCCCGTCGCCCCGCTTCCATTGCAACCTCAATAGCCAAATCGGGTTTCGACGAACGGTGAATCGCTTTAATAATGACGCGCCGCATATTCATCGGCACATTTTCCGGCAGTTGTGCCACGCGACGATAGACATCATCAAACCCCTCGCGAAACATGAAATGCTCCATGTCCAGCGCGGGCAGTTCGGTTAAATGTTCCCGTACCTGGTCGCGTTCGTTATTAAGCAGGCTGTACACCGTCGCCGCATATTTTTTCCCGGCCTCATCGCCATCGACCAGCACATGCCACTCAATTCCCATTCGGCGAGCAAATTTGACCAGTGGTTTTAACCCGGACTGGGCAAACTCAATAACCTTGACCCCTTCTGCATCAAAATGATGTCCGCACTGGCGCGCCAGTTCGTTAATCACCCAGGTTTCTGTCTCCCCTTCCACCAGCAACCAGCAGCGGGCAAACAGGGACGACGCCCGGTTAAAGCGAATATGGAAGGCAATACGCCGCCCCTCTTCCGCGTTCATTCCTCCGGGTCCCAGTCGCCATGCGGCAACCCGCGATGATTCCCTCACCAGACGACACACATGTTCAACGGGGGTGAGTGACAGCAGTTCACCGGAGTTCGTGGTGGTGATTTGCTGTAACGGGAGCAGGTTGAGCAATTGCCAGGCAACGGACAGCATAATGGGGTGCAGCCGCGTTTCCGGATCTTCAACCAACAACAACGGCCGCGCATCGCGATCCAGGTGTACCGTCCCTTTGGCCTGCAGCAAAGTGGCAAAGAAACCCAGTAAAATCACCCGGTACATACGCCCGCCGGGTTTATCAATCATACGGTTGATGATATCGAGGTAACGCCAGCTACGCTGTTCGTCGTGAGAGCGACGGCGCATCAGGCGCTGATGGGACGGGCCACTGCCCTGTTCAGAAAAATAGTGCTCCAGCAGTTGCACCATCGCCGACAGGCCGTGGCGAATTTGCCCGTCCGTCAGGTTTTGCGGATGCGTCACCAGCTCGCGGGAAAGAAAATCAAGCTGGCGGGCCGTGGCCTCCACATCCAGCGTTTCCGGCAATGTGCCATTGCGGATTCGGCGCATAAAACGTGCGTCTCGTAGGCGCAGCACCGGCATCAGGCGGATAAGATGGCGAGCCAGGTCGTCAATATCATCAAGTATCAGCGGGTGTCCCTGCGCATCGAGAAAACCGCGCAGCGTCATCACGCTCTCATCTTCCGCCAGTTCCCCTTCCAGGCGATAAAACAGGCGCTGATAACCGTCATCACTGGTAACCCAGCAGGGCTGTAACGGACGATAACGCCGCGTGCGATGTCGCCCCGGTTCTGATTCACGAAACGTCAGGATAATGTGCAGATGGTGTTCGCGCCCCTTAACGTCTCCCGGCGGGAACCAAAAATCCTCACGCACAAAATGGTATAAATCCGTCTCCGGCGAGAGCAGCAGCGTTAGCGCGTCCAGCAGGCTTGATTTACCCCAGGCGTTTTCCCCAATAAGGACATTGGTTTGTTCCAGCATCAGCGAGAGCCGATTGATGCCACGAAACCCTACAATCTCTACGCGTTCCAGAATCATAGCCCCTCCGGGAAATATGCCTTTTTTCCATCAAGTTAGCTCAAGTATAGCGGGATGGAGCGGGGCAAAACATGGTATTTATCATGGATTAAACATGTGCAAATACGATTCAGTCTTTAACAATTCCCACAGCTAATTTATTCACAGCAATTATTTTTCATTCGAAATTATTTCTCACTGCGTATTTTCGTTCTTTGTCTCGCTATTATCATCATTTTGCCCTAAATCAAATTAACGCCATTTATTTGACTGATTCGCACACGTCATTATTTCTAAAATAGCGACACCTCAGCCAGCATATTTTTCTGGCTGTATTCACAGGACGTACTGTTTTTATCGAGGATATTATGTTTAGAAAATTAGCGGCGGAATGTTTTGGGACATTCTGGCTGGTATTTGGTGGTTGCGGGAGCGAGGTATTAGCCGCTGCGTTCCCTGAACTGGGAATTGGTTTTGTCGGTGTCGCACTGGCATTTGGTTTAACCGTATTAACGATGGCCTACGCTGTCGGGCATATTTCCGGTGGCCATTTCAACCCTGCCGTGCCCCTGGGATTATGGGCAGGTGGTCGTTTCCCGGCAAAAGAGATTGTCGGCTATATTATTGCTCAGGTGATTGGTGGGATTATCGCTGCCGGGGTGTTATACTTGGTTGCCAGCGGTAAAGCGGGCTTCGACGCCGCCGCCAGTGGTTTTGCCTCAAATGGTTACGGCGAACATTCCCCTGGTCAATATTCTATGACCTCCGCCATCATCATTGAAATTGTGCTGACCTGCGGATTCCTGTTAGGCTGTGTCCCTTAATTGCATAACCTCTTGTAAAACAATCGGATGCAACCCAGCTTGACCATTGAAAGATAATT
>NZ_CBFFRL010000329.1:0-3284 GCF_965644215.1 Phytobacter sp. V69 | reverse complement strand
CTGAATTCGCGGTTAACCCTTCCTCCTACACTCTCCACAATCATGTCCGAGCGTTGCACTTATTATCTGAATTCGCGTCTTACCTTTTCAATTTCGTAGTCAAACTTCACCGTGATGTTAATAAACCCTGAATTTCCACCAGACCGACTGGAAACATCAGTGATGATACCTGTTGTATCAACTCCATCAGCAGAAATTCCAGCTCTAACTTCTTATTTCTGGCATCTCTTATGAGCAAAGACACGATGATATAAGCAAAAAATGCCAGAACGGCGATCACGATGACGTCAGTAACAAATTTCATATTTATCATCAAATAAAGTATCAACCGCATGCGAGCATATAAAAAGAAACTATGCGAAACATGACTTCCGCATAGTTGAATTATTCCGGTCTGCGAGGCTGTAATCAGCCGTGCTAGTTATCACCCAAAATCAATGGCCTGTCATAGATGGCAATACGCTGCGGTTTTTTCGGATCATATTTAATGGTTGTGCCATTACCTGCTTTATAGCGCTCGACCTCTTCGAATGTCAGTGCTTTTAAAATACTGGATTCAACATCCTGACCTTCGCGCGTTTTGAATTTAAGAGTGAGACGATAAACAGGCTTTCCCCCACTCCACATACTGGTCTGACGTGCAACGGTAATATCCGCATTAACCGCAATGCCTTTTTTGAGCACCGAGTCCTGCATTGCACCATCTTTGATCAAAGGGATCAGCGTATCCCTGAAATCTCTGAAAAACAGGAAAAACATAAACGCAACCATCGCAACGACAATGTACAACCACTTTTGAGCAATGAATTCCATTCCCGACCTCCTCCAACTATAAGAATAAGGTAAGCGCTTTCGAACTCCAGTGAAGCGCGCCTGATGTAACCAATGCTTTTATATCACTGATTTCCATCGGCCTGTTTTTTCCCTCGAACGTTTTATGGCTTATAGAAATAACATTATGGGTTACGCTAGTATGAACCGCGGCGGCAGAAAGCGCTTTTAAATCCAGTGCCGCCCCGGTGATGCTTTCAGACGCACCGGTCAAACTAAAGCTATTCCCCGTGATCGCCTCTTTATGTCCGGCGATCGTATAAGACGATTTAGGGGCTTCAAGATTAATATTGGTTGTACTTTTCAGCGTAATATCGTGCGGACTGGTAATGGTTATCGTCCCGGAATTCACGTTCTGTTCCCAGTTACCGGAGTTCACGTTGATGGTCACCCCACCGGTGATGGTTTCCTTTTGCCCGGCCTGGATAACCGTTTCGAGACCATTATCAATCCGCTGCGTGAATTTGCCCGTCACATGCTGTAGCTCATCACCCGTAATATCCGTGCTACGCCCACCTTTCACCGTCACGGCGTCACCGCCGCTGGTGATATCAAGTTTGCGCCCTTTCTGTATTGTCGTGGTTTCACCACCGTTAAACGTACTGGTCACAGCGTTGGTCACAGTTGTATTCCAGATATCCTGGTACGTCAGGGTTACCGCCCCTGTCACCGTGTCCGTCTGCGTCTTTTTGATCGTCGTCGTCCGGTTGCCGTCGATATTGACCGTCTGATCATTCTCAACCGACACCATCATGTCCTTTTCGGAGTGCATCTGCACAGACTCATTACCCGGGCTGTCTTCAAAAAACAGGAAGCTGGCATTGTCGACGCTGCCATCCTTGCTGCGGGTCATAAAGCCCATCCGGGTGGCATCGCCGGGCAGATCCCACGGCGGCATACTGGCCTCATTATAGACGCGTCCGGTGACGATGGGTCTGTCCGGGTCACCGTTGATAAAATCGATTACCACTTCGTCACCCACGCGCGGGATCTGCACGCCGCCAAAGCCTTGCCCGGCCCAGGCGCTGGAAACGCGTACCCAGCAAGAGCTGGTGTCATCACCTTTTGCCTGCCGGTCCCAGTGAAACTTCACTTTCACCCGGCCATAGCGATCGGTCCAGATGCTCTCCCCCTGCGGCCCTACCACCCTCGCGGTTTGCGGGCCATAGGTACGCGGCCAGGCAGTTCTCTGCGCCGGACGGAAATTAACGGAGGAAGGGATGACGGTGAAATCGATACGATGCAGGGTTTCCGAGCCACCACCGCTGGCATAAGTGTTCTCTTCCAGCCAGTAGTTGGCTTCGGTGGTCAGGTATTCTGCGTTATCGCTGAAAAACGGCGCGTTATGCAGGGTGAAGGTATGGCCGGGGGCGATGCCCAGCGCGGTAGCACTGCCCTGTATCTGTTGGTGTTCGACCTGCCAGCGTTCCTGATGAATTCGGGCATAGAATTCACCGTGTCCATGGTCAACAAAGCGTCCCGGCCAGTCATAGACGTTAATGCTGCCAGGCTCTGGCGAGGTCGGATTTTGCCGTGCCTGAAACAGCCACGCGTTCGGTTTGCGAAAATCGTAGTCGTCAAGGCTGTAGATCCCCGGTGTCACGCTGTCGGTTAACGCCCACTGGCTGATCCCTTCTTCATCGGTACTGCCGCCGGACGGCGTGACGTGGTAGGGAATGGATTCATAACCGGCAAAAGGTTGATGCTGGCTGGCAGCATCGGTCAGCAGCAGCACGTGCCGCCCGGATTCGTGGCGGAAGGAGTAGGTAATCCCCTCCAGCTCCATCAGGCGGCTAATAAAATCGAAGCTGCTCTCCTGATACTGCACGCAGTAATCCCAGACGCGGTAGCTGTCGCTCAGCTTATCTTCAACATTGACCTTACTTTCAGAGAGCAACGTTTTGACGATCTGCGGGACCGTCTGCCCCTGGAAGATACGCAGGTTACGGTCGCGCTGCATCGGCCACAGATCGGATTCCACGTTGAGCTGATAAACCGCGTAACGGGTGCCGGAAAGCTCGACGGCGCTCACCGCCACGCGAGTCACTTTGCCATTCAGGTATCGGGGCGTAGTCACATCCTGAGTAGGAATGGTGACGGTAACGGATTTCCCCAGCAGTTGGCTGCGGTCCATGCGCGCGTCGGTACCCAGCAGGGTCAGGCCAAGTGCGTAAGGTTCTGACAGTGCTTCGCGCCCTGACAGTTTCCAGAACAACAGCCCCTCGACCGGAAGCTGAACGGTAATACGATTTTGCATAACAATGAGTCCGAAAATTAAGGGCGAATCAAACGTGTTCGCCATGTCGTCTAAGCGTCAATGCCCCTCACCGTGTTCCTCTGCTCAGGTGCAAAAAAGCACGGTAAGGCGCAGCGTGTACTAGGCTGTGTCCCTTAATCACCTGAGTTATAGTAACTGTCTTTTTCAACAACATATTGAACTATGGCTCGCTACG
>NZ_CBFFRL010000328.1:0-3301 GCF_965644215.1 Phytobacter sp. V69 | reverse complement strand
ATTCAGGCAACCGTCTGTGGTGTTTGCAGAGCTAAGATTGGCGGCTTAGCGTTGCACTTCGGAGTTGAATCCGCCGTGCATAAAACAGGCATTACTCACTAAGTAACAGAATTGGTTACAAATTATGATGCTTACAATAAAGTCAGTTGGGTTGTTTCTCATTGATTTTAAATAAAAATGTCACAAAATGCCGTGGAAAATAAAATATTGAGTCCGCTGCTAAAAAAACATATATTAGCCGCGTTTTTTTACCCCCCCCCCCTTAAACATTAATTCAACCCGGCGTTAATCATACCCGCGGTTGTAGGAGTGATATGATGACGGATAAAGTCCGTATTGAAACTTTGAGTGCTAATTCATTACCGCAAAGCAATGAAACCTTTTTAGCAAGACAAGCTGAGTTTGAATCCAATGTTCGCAGCTATCCGCGTAAATTGCCGTTAGCAATTGCCAAAGCGCAGGGCGTCTGGATTACTGATGTCGAGGGCAATCAATATCTTGACTGTCTCGCAGGTGCCGGCACGATGGCGCTTGGTCATAACCATCCTGAAGTGCTTCAGAGCATCCAAAGTGTCATTACCAGTGGCTTACCGTTACATACGCTCGATCTGACCACGCCGTTGAAAGATGAGTTCTCGTCTTATCTTCTGTCGCTGCTGCCAGGTCAGGGCAAAGAATACTGCCTGCAATTTACCGGCCCTTCCGGCGCTGACGCCGTTGAAGCCGCACTGAAACTGGCGAAAAAGGTCACTGGTCGTTCTGGCGTGATCAGTTTCTCCGGTGGTTACCATGGCATGACCCATGGCGCGCTCTCCGTGACCGGTAACCTGTCACCGAAAGAAGCCGTCAATGGCATGATGCCAGAAGTACAGTTTATGCCGTACCCGCATCAGTACCGTTGCCCGCTGGGTATCGGTGGTGAAGCCGGCGTTAAAGCACTGACTTACTATTTCGAAAACCTGATCAACGACGTTGAAAGCGGCGTGCGTAAGCCTGCTGCTGTGATCCTGGAAGCCGTTCAGGGCGAAGGCGGCGTGAACCCGGCTCCGGTTGAGTGGCTGCAGCGCATCCGTAAAGTGACCCAGGAACATGGCATTCTGCTGATCATTGACGAAGTGCAGGCAGGTTTCTGCCGTACCGGCAAACTGTTCGCCTTCGAACACGCCGGTATCGAGCCAGACATCATTGTGATGTCCAAAGCTGTCGGTGGCGGTCTGCCGCTGGCCGTTCTGGGTATCAAAAAACAGTTCGATGCATGGGCTCCGGGTCACCACACCGGTACGTTCCGTGGCAACCAACTGGCGATGGCCACCGGCCTGACCACGCTGAAAATCCTGAAAGACGACCGTATTGCTGACAAAGTGGCTACCCAGGGTGAGTGGCTGAAAGGCAAACTGGCTGAGCTGCAACAGCGTTACCCGGTTATGGGCCACATTCGTGGTTTGGGTCTGATGATCGGTGTTGAGATCGTTAAACCGAACGAAGCACAGGATCATCTGGGTTGCTACCCGGCAGACGGCGAGCTGGCTGCGCTGATCCAGAAAGAGTGCTTCAAAGCAGGTCTGATTCTGGAGCGCGGTGGCCGTAACGGTTGTGTCGTGCGTCTGCTGCCATCGCTGCTGATCAGCAATGCAGAACTGGAAATCTTCCTGGACAAATTTGAAACCGCGTTGCTGAACGCTGGCGTTAAGCCTGTTTAATCGGAGTTGTCGATCGCATGTCTGATATTAATCCGATTCTGTCAGGTTCTGAGCAGAGCATTGCTGCCTATCAGGACGCCATTGAACAAAGCACGAAAGCCGTTGTGCAATGGTTACAGCAACCTGAGATGTATCAGGGCAAGACCGTCGAGCAGCTCCGCGAGCGCATCAATTTAGAGTTTAACGCTCAGGGCCTGGGTAACCAGGCCTCTATTGACCGCGCCGTTGAGTACTTCCTCAAAGACAGTCTGTCCGTGCACCATCCGCAGTGTGTGGCGCATCTGCACTGCCCGAGTCTGGTGATTAGCCAGGCGGCGGAAGTGCTGATCAACGCCACCAACCAGAGTATGGACTCCTGGGATCAGAGCCCGTCTGCCACCATCATGGAAGTGAAGCTGGTTGAATGGCTGCGTGAACAGGTTGGTTTCGAAGCGGGCGACGCCGGTGTGTTCACCAGCGGCGGTACGCAGAGCAACCTGATGGGTCTGATGCTGGCGCGTGATGCGTTCTTCGCTCGTCAGGGCCACTCTGTTCAACAGGATGGCTTAACGGGCGACCTCAGCAAACTGAAAGTGTTCTGTTCTGAAAACGCACACTTCTCCGTGCAGAAGAACATGGCACTGATGGGGCTGGGTTATCGTTCCGTCACACTGGTGAAAACGGACGAATTCTCGCGTATGGACGTGAGCGATCTGTCCGAGAAACTGGCGCAGGCAAAAGCCAAGGGTGAGCAGGTGATGGCAATTGTCGCGACCGCCGGTACCACCGATGCGGGCGCTATCGATCCGCTGGCAGATGTTGCAGCACTGGCCGCGAAAGAAGGTATCTGGGTTCACGTCGATGCAGCCTGGGGCGGCGCACTGCTGCTGTCCGAGAAGTATCGTCACTACCTGAACGGTCTTGAATTAGTGGACTCCGTAACGCTGGACTTCCACAAGCAGTTCTTCCAGACCATCAGTTGCGGGGCGTTCTTGCTGAAAGATGCGCGTCACTACCAGCTGATGCGTTACCAGGCGGCTTACCTGAACTCCGATTTCGATGAAGAGCACGGCGTTCCGAACCTGGTATCGAAGTCTCTGCAGACCACCCGTCGTTTTGATGCTCTGAAATTGTGGATGGGTCTTGAAGCGCTTGGCCAGAAGAAATATGCCGAAATCATCGATAACGGCGTAACGCTGGCGCAAGACGTGGCGGCCTATGTGGCTGAACAACCGCAGCTGGAACTGGTGATGAAGCCGCAGTTGGCGAGCGTGCTGTTCCGCTTCCGTCCGGCGCAGGGCGACATGGCATTCATTGCCTTGCTGAACCAGCGCATCGGCGACGCACTGCTGGCCTCTGGCGCAGCGAACGTGGGTGTAACGGAAGCCGACGGCATTACATGCCTGAAACTGACGTTGCTGAACCCGACCGTGAACCTGCAGGACGTTAAAGTTCTGCTGGCAAGCGTGCAAGAGTGCGGTCTGCAACTGCTGAACGCCTGATTTAGCAAAGAGATTTGTGAAAACCGACAGCCGAAATGCTGTCGGTTTTTTTATATTTGCATGAACACCACCTCCTATGGAGGTGGTCAGCAATAAGTTGGCTCTGCCAATAATGCTACT
>NZ_CBFFRL010000327.1:0-3302 GCF_965644215.1 Phytobacter sp. V69 | reverse complement strand
AGTCATGATAATAGGGCCTTCTGATTAGAAGGCCCTATTATCAATGATTTTTATCCTCGTGACGACACTATCTAGCAATCAGCACATCGGCGCGGCCGGTGGCGATAACTGCAATGCGCGCCTCAACGGAGGTTGGCACGAGGGTTAATTTCAGCCCCATTTTCTGTGCCAGTGCGGTGCAGAGATCAACATCCATGCCCACCAGTTGGCGCGTTTTCGCATCCGGCGATGAGAACGGTGGTACATCGGAATAGACCGCACATTTCAGATCGCCGCGTGCGGTGATGTCCGAGAGCAGATCCGCACTGGCCCCAATGCTGGTCAGTAACAGTGGCAATGCCAGAGCGGCAGTTAATTTTTTTGCTGTCATGATGTTTTCCCCAAAGTGCGAATTCGTTGAATACACGCCGTTGTATTGCCAGATTTCATTCGGTATGGCAGACCGTATACCCTGGAATATACGGGCTTTGTTTTCGACGGTATAAGAGGGAAACCCTGTCGCGGGATACACAATTTATATGACGGATCTCTCGCGAAAATACCGGGTAACGGTAATAAGAAAAGGTTATTCAGGCAGAGGGAAATTATCTTATCAGCGCACTTTGCGGGCGTTCTAAGGTTGGGTTTCATCCACACCTGTACGTCGTAAAATCAAAGGTAAGATAATGAATGCCAAACTCGGGATGTTGCTGAAAATAATGTCGGCGCTGTGCGCGACATTAATGCTGGCCTGCGTCAAAGGGCTCAACGGCGCCATCCCCACCGGAGAAGTGATTTTTTTCCGTTCATTCGTCGCGTTATTTCCCCTGCTGCTGTGGCTAAAACTACAGGGCAACGTGATGAAAAGTATCAAAACCAGAAATATTTTCGGCCATTTTATTCGCGGTTTTTCCGGGACCGGCGGCATGTATTTCAACTACCTGGCGCTGGTTTATATTTCGCTGGCCGATGCCACCGCCATTAGCTATGCCGCACCGCTGTTTACCGTGCTGATGGCGGCCCTGCTGCTGAAAGAAAATGTCCGTTTTTCCCGCTGGCTGGCGGTGGTCGTCGGCTTTAGCGGCATCGTGATTATGCTGTCGTCAAACCTGACCCTGGGCCACGCGTTGCGCGCATCGGGGCTGGCACTTGACGGCGCGGCATTAGGGGCCGTGTTCGCGCTGCTGGCGGCGGTCTGTTCGGCAACGTCGAATGTGCAAATCCGCTTTTTGAACGGTATTGAGACGCCAGGGGCCATCGTCTTCTATTTTTCGCTGATGACGACATTGATTGGCCTGTCGACGGCGTTCTTTGGCTGGGCACGGCCCACGGGCTGGCAGTGGGCGTTGCTGATTGGCTGTGGCTTTTTTGGTGGCGTAGCGCAAATTCTGGTGACGCTCAGCCTGCGCTATGCCGATGCATCCCTGCTCGCCCCCTTTGATTACACCACCCTGGTGTGGTCGATGGTGATTGGCTATCTGTTTCTCGATAGCTTGCCAGGACACGCTACGTTGGCTGGCGCCGCGATTGTTGCGCTCGCCGGGATCTTCACCATCTGGTGCGATCGGCGTCAGCGCAAAGGGCAGATTATGCGTTCCTCGTAGTCCAGAACCGTCATCCTGAATAATCTCCGGTGGCGCTGCGCTAAGCCGGGCTACATATTATCCGTGAACACCGAACGCGTAGCCCGGATTAGGCGTTTACGCCGCCATCCGGGTGGCGGTGCTAGCGAATATTACGGATACAACCCTCTGTCTTTACGCGCCAGCAGAATACGTTCGCTGGCCAGCGCATAGGCCGCAGTACGCAGGGTCACATTAAGCGTCTGCGCTTTATTCCACACGGTATCCAGCGCGCTTTGCATAATGGCGTCCAGCCGTTTGTCGATCTCATCTTCACTCCAGAAGAAGCTGGAAAAATCCTGTACCCATTCGAAATAGCTGACGGTCACGCCGCCCGCGTTGGCGATAACATCCGGTACGATCACCACGCCCCGCGCCTGCAAAATATCATCGGCCTCTGGCAGAGTCGGGCCGTTGGCCCCTTCCAGCACCAGCTTGCAGGGTAACGTCGCGGCGCGTTCTGCGGTGATTTGCCCTTCCAGCGCCGCTGGGATCAGAATGTCGTGTTCCAGCGTCCAGAACGCTTCATCCGCCACCGTATCGGCCCCTGGAAAACCGAGCAGTTTGCCCTGCGCCTTCTGCCAGGCAATCAGCGCCGGAATATCAATGCCGCCGGGGTGATAGAGCGTGCAGAACTGATCCTGTATCGCCACCACGCGTGCGCCGTGCTGATGGAACAACTCGGCGCTGACACTGCCGACATTGCCAAAACCCTGCACCGCCACACGGCTTTGCGCCACGTCGATCCCCAGCGCTTGCGCCGCCTTACAGCCCGTCACATACACGCCGCGCCCGGTGGCTTTCACGCGTCCCAGCGAACCGCCCAGATGCACTGGCTTCCCGGTGACCACGCCCGTGGAAGGCTTGCCGACGTTCATCGACCAGGTATCCATCATCCATGCCATGATTTGCGCATTGGTCCCGACATCCGGTGCCGGAATGTCCTGCTGCGGGCCAATAAAGATGCCGATTTCGCTGGTATAACGCCGGGTCAGGCGCTCCAGCTCTTTGTGTGACAGCGTGGAGGGATCGACGCGCACCCCGCCTTTCGCGCCGCCAAAGGGCAAATTCAGCGCCGCACATTTGACGGTCATCCAGGCGGAGAGCGCCATCACCTCTTCCAGCGTGACGTCAGGATGAAAACGCACCCCGCCCTTGCCCGGCCCGCGCGATAAATTGTGCTGAACCCGGTAGCCTTCAAAATGACGCACGGTGCCATCATCCATTTCCAGCGGAATATCGACGATTAACGCGCGGCGCGGATGACGCAGGGTATCGGCCCAGTGGCCGAGCTCCCCCAGCAGGGGCAGGACGCGCTCCACTTGCGCCAGATAGATGGACCATGCCGAGTGACGCGCACCGGACACATAAGACAGCTCAGACAAAACACACCTCCGTAAGTGGCAGAATAGAAACCGTTTTAACCGGCTTTAGGTTACTCCTGACGACGGGGTGTGGCCTTTACGAGATTGCTATAACGTCATACGGAAAATTTATTGCGAGAGAAATTAAAAGCAGTTCAGTTCACTATTCTGGTGCAGAAGACCAGCGATAAAAACTGATAAAAGCGATGGAATACAAAATTCCCTCCCCATAGCAAAAAGGGAGGGTTTACGGGCAGGAATTACTTCTCGTGCAGACCGAGTTTCTTTTCCAGATAGTGGATGTTGGGGCCACCCTGCTGGAATTTCTCGTCGCTCA
>NZ_CBFFRL010000326.1:0-3306 GCF_965644215.1 Phytobacter sp. V69 | reverse complement strand
AGTCATGATAATAGGGCCTTCTGATTAGAAGGCCCTATTATCAATGATTTTTATCCTCGTGACGACACTATCTAACACTTCAAGATTATCGCCCTCGATCATGAGGTTCTTGGTGTTATCCCAATCAACACTTTCATCTTTACATGGGCGCAAGGTGCCACGGGAAGGGGTAAGAGCAAGCTGACGAGCCTGACGCTTACCATGCCAGTTCAGGCCATAGCGTTCTTCTTTGTCGTCTACATTTTCACCCAAAAGCTGCTTTAAAACCTCAAAATCAACACTGTCTTCATTAAAAGCTTCAGGAAACAATGATTTAAGCTTGGTGATGTTATCGGCAGTGATATTCATTGATTGCAGTTCGGGCATTTCAGGCGAAAGTTTGTTCATTGACCATTCCACGTATCTGTATCAGGTTACTGTATGATGGGGATATTTTACGGTAAATAGTGCATTTCATCAATGAACAGCGTCCTACAGATTTCTTTTTAAATCATTATGTTAATGCTTTTATTGAATGTTCTGTCCTCGTGTTAGTACAATTAGCTTTTCTGCGGCAACCAAACATTATCAGGATGTGATGATGGCTAAACTGAACAAGAAACAACTTGCTTTACTCAAGGAAATGCCTGCCGAACAACTCATGCAAATAATTTGTGATATTGCAGAGGATAATGGTCAGGCAAAATCCTTTCTTATTAATAAATATCTGTTAACTCCAGAAGAATCACTGAAAAAGGCTGAGGCTGAATACAAAAGGGTAATTAAAACAAAACGCTTTTATGATTATTATGAAGCAGCGGTTTTTTTTGAGGGGCTATACAGGAATGTCATATTTCCACTTGAAAAGACGGTATCAACGCTGCCTGAAAAAACCGAGGCGTTTTGCCATGATTTACTGCTCTCATTTGATAAAGTCAGCGAAATTGCTGATACATCAGATGGATCATGGATGGACTATTATAATGGTGCTGTCGAAATATGGTTGAAATCCCTGTCCTTACAAAAAGACAAAAGCATTGATGTTATAGTGGATAAAATACTTTCCATACTTAAAGGTGATGTGTATTTTAACTTTGATATTTTTGATAAGTATAAAAAGGAACTGGGATACAATGTTATTCGTGCTTTAAGGGACAGTCTTCTTAAGACAGGTGATGTTAATGATGCTGTTGAGTTAAGTCTGTATATCAGGGATGTTGATTTCATCAGGCAATGCTTTGAGAAAAGAAAACTGAACCAGCCAGAATACATCATTAAGTTTGCTGAGTTGCTCGTTGATGAACTGTGCACTGAGGAAGCCATTCAGGTTCTCAATAAAATCAAAGAAGATAAATCAGTTGATCAGGTAGGGCTTCGTGATAAATGGACTGAGGTGTTGGCTCTGGCGTTGATTGAAGAAGGCAAGATTCAGCAGGCAAAAACAATTTGTATAGACGGATTTAAGAACAGGTGTGATGTTATTTTTTATAATATCTATAATCGGGTAGAGAAAAATAATGACTCACTGGATTTGTTCTCTGGCATAGCAAAGAACAAAGGCTTTCCGTTTGTTATTCTTTTCTTGTCCGGGACAGATAGTTATGGAAATCTTGATTCTGAAGTCATGAATGCGAGTAAAAATGAAATCGCAGAGATGATGTCTTTATTACGCGGTTCTTTTGTTCGTACCTTATCGAGTGAGCTTTACAGGCATGGTTATGCATGTTCTGCAACTCTGCTCCGTAGAGTGCTGGCAGAGGACAGTATCAGTCGTTCTCAGAGTAAATACTACACCTATGCGGCATCTGATATGAAAAAAAGCATTGATTACAGTAAAGATATTACATGGACTGAAAAAATCCCTTCTACAGAAGAGTATTTAAAATCTCTGTTTATTGAGCACAAAAGAAAATACGCACTCTGGGAAATAATGCTGGAAAAAATCGCTGGTTTAGCGATAGAGAAAGATTCCGTATCATATTCAGCATAGACTGTAATTAAGCATGAAGTTTAAAGGCCGCGAACGGCCTTTCCCTTTATTTATTTGAAGCAAACTCAAACGGCCTGACCATATCGTTGCTGTTAGCATCAAGGAAATCAGCCCACCACTGAAGCATCAGGCGGCGTTGATCAAGGTGTTTAGCCTTGTGGGTATAAGCTGCCCGGACACTGTTACTTTCCTTATGGCTCATCTGAAGCTCTACAGCGTCTTCTGACCATAAACCGGACTCAATCAGAGCACTACAGGCCAGAGTACGAAAACCGTGTCCACAGATATCCTACTTCGTGTCATAGCCCATATTGCGGAGGGCTTTGTTGATGGTGTTTTCACTCATGGGTTTAAACGAGTCATAACAGCCAGTAAAGATTAACCCATCATCTTGACCTTCTTCATAAGTCAGTTGTCGGATCTCTTTGAGTTTCTTCATGGCCTGCTTACAAAGGGGAACGAAGTGCTTACGCTTCATTTTAGCCCCACGAGTTGAATGTTTGACGTTTTCAATCGCTTCACGCTGTTCGGGTATCACCCATAACTTACTTTTGAAATCAATCTCTGACCAGCGAGCGAAACGCAGCTCACTGGAACGAATGAAAATCATCAGATTGAGCTGTATTGCCAGTATGGTTAACCTGCGACCTTTGTATTCGGCAATTTTGTTCAGTAGCTGGGGTATTTCTTCCAGCTCAAGTGCAGGGCGGTGTTCAGTTTGTGGTTTCTGAACTGCACCTTCCATATCATAGGCTGGGTTATGGCGTATCAGCTTTTGCTGGACGGCATGACGCAGGATTGCCGTAATGTATTGTTGAATGCGCATGGCAACTTCAAGATAACCAAGTGCCTCCACTTTTTTCACCGGAACCAGCAGATCACCCGTATCCAGTTCGGCAACATCTTTGTCACCGATTACCGGGAAGACATAAGTTTCAAGGCGCTTCCATACGGCATCACCATAATCATCAGACCATTTTGTTTTCGTGGCGAACCACGCTTTGGCTACTGTTCTGAAGGAGCGTGTATTATCACGTTTGGCTTTAAGCTCTTTAACCTCTGCCTGTTTCTTTGCATTAGGGTCAATACCCTGAGCCAGAAGCCTTCTGGCCTCGTCACGGCGTTGTCTTGCGTCAGAAAGAGAAACAGCAGGGTAAACACCGATAGAGAAAAGTTTTTGCTTTCCTTCGAAACGGTAGGCCATTTGCCAGTATTTCGAACCTTTAGGGGTAACACGAAGGAACATACCAAAGCCATCAGTCTGAACCGCCCCGGGAATCCTGGAGACTAAACTCTTTGAGAGAGAGGTAAACAGGATGACTAAAAACACACGTTTT
>NZ_CBFFRL010000325.1:0-3456 GCF_965644215.1 Phytobacter sp. V69 | reverse complement strand
CGTAGCGAGCCATAGTTCAATATGTTGTTGAAAAAGACAGTTACTATAACTCAGGTGATTAAGGGACACAGCCTAGAGAGGCGGGGAGTATTCCCACCGGACGGTGGGAATAACGTGCGTAAAAAGCGTCAGACGCCCTGCATCATGCGAATACGCGCCGCGTCTTCCCCCGGCGTGACGCCAAAGTAGCGTTTAAATTCGCGGCTGAACTGCGACGGGCTTTCATAACCCACACGAATAGCGGCAGCGCTGGCTTTCATGCCGTCGTGGATCATCATCATTCGCGCTTTGTGCAGGCGATAGCTTTTGAGGTACTGCAACGGCGACGTGCTGGTCACCGATTTAAAATTATGGTGGAACGCCGAGACGCTCATATTGGCTTCCGCCGCCAGCTCATCCACGCTCAGGTTTTCCGTGTACTGGCTTTCAATGCGTTTGAGCACCCGGCTGATTAAGCTGAAATGGGTCTGACGGCTGACCAGCGCCAGCAGCGCACCGCCGCGCGGCCCAACGAGTACGTGATAGAGCAGCTCGCGGATGATTTGTTTGCCCAGGATGCGGGCGTCCAGCGGACGCTCCATCACATCGAGTAAACGTTCCGCCGCACACAGAATTTCTTCGGACAGCGTGGCAGAGTTGATGCCGCTTGCCGCCATTGCAGGCTGGAAAAATTCGTCTTCGCCAATGTCCATCAGCAGTTCCTGCAATTGTAGGATATCGACGTTCAGGCGCAGCCCGGCCAGCGGAATCTCCGGCGTGGCATAGGTTTCGCACTCGAACGGTAAAGGTACCGTCAGGAGCAGGTATTCATTGGTATCGTAGCGAAACACGCGCTCGTTGATATAACCAATTTTATGGCCGGAAAAGAGAAAAACGATCCCCGGTTGATACATCACCGGCGTGCGGGTTCCCGGCTCTGTACCGTACAGTAAGCGGATATCCGGCAGCAGCGTACTGAGATAATTTTCATTATTTTTCAGTACCTTTATTTTCTCTGTTAGCAACTGACAAATCTCATCACGGTTCATAGCACGCCGCTCCGTTAGTTTTTTTCGACCTTTACAGTGTGCATTTTTTTGTGCGGTTTCTCCAGCAGGCTGGAGAAACAGGCAAGACATCGGCAGGAATGTGCATTGAGAGGAAAGCCCGCCACGCCCACAATAATCGCCATCGGGCAGCCTGCTGCCTGCTCTTTTTATCACCCACATAAAGGGAACGAGCAATGAACAACTTTAATCTCCATACCCCTACCCGCATCCTGTTTGGTAAAGGCGCGATTGCCGATTTGCGTGAACAAATTCCGGCAGACGCTCGCGTACTGATCACCTACGGTGGTGGTAGCGTGAAGAAAAACGGCGTGCTGGATCAGGTCTATAGCGCGCTGGAAGGTCTGGATGTGCGGGAATTCAGCGGTATCGAACCCAACCCGTCTTACGAAACGCTGATGAAAGCCGTCAAAATCGCCCAGGATGACAAAATTACCTTCCTGCTGGCTGTTGGCGGTGGCTCTGTGCTGGACGGCACCAAATTTATCGCCGCAGCGGCCCATTACGCCGATGGCGTGGACCCGTGGGAAATTCTGGAAACCTATGGCAGCAAAGTTGAAAGCGCGATCCCGATGGGCTCCGTGCTGACCCTGCCAGCCACCGGTTCCGAATCCAACAAAGGCGCGGTTATCTCGCGTAAAACCACCGGCGATAAACGCGCATTTATGTCGGAACATGTTCAGCCGATCTTTGCCGTGCTGGATCCGGTGTACACCTACACCCTGCCGCCGCGTCAGGTCGCAAACGGTGTTGTCGATGCCTTCGTCCATACCGTTGAGCAATATGTCACCTACCCGGTAAACGGCAAAATTCAGGACCGCTTCGCCGAAGGCATTCTGCTGACGCTTATTGAAGAAGGCCCGAAAGCGCTGCAAGAACCGGAAAATTACGACGTGCGTGCCAACGTGATGTGGGCGGCCACCCAGGCACTGAACGGCCTGATTGGCGCGGGCGTGCCGCAGGACTGGGCAACCCATATGCTCGGCCATGAACTGACGGCGATGCACGGTCTCGACCATGCCCAGACGCTGGCGGTGGTACTGCCTGCGCTGTGGAATGAAAAACGCGAGACCAAACGCGCCAAACTGCTGCAATACGCAGAACGCGTGTGGAACATCACCGAAGGTTCCGATGACAGCCGTATCGATGCCGCTATCGAAGCAACCCGTGGTTTCTTCGAGCAGATGGGCGTGCCGACTCGCCTGTCAGGTTACGGTCTGGACGGTAGCTCCATTCCGGCGCTGCTGGCGAAGCTGGAAGAACACGGCATGACAAAACTTGGCGAACATCAGGACATTACCCTTGATGTCAGCCGTCGCATTTACGAAGCGGCACGCTAAGCTTTTTACTCCGCTGCCTTTCGTTTTTGGACTTTTCGTCCAGACTTAATGCACACAACCTTACCGGGACCTGTCCCGGTAAGCTCATACAGGAGGAATGCATGACACATCCAACCGTGATTAAGCTTTCGGATGGCAATTTGATGCCGCAGCTGGGTCTTGGCGTGTGGAAAGCGGGCAATGAGGAAGTGGTTTCCGCCATTCACAAGGCGCTGGAAGTGGGTTATCGCTCTATCGATACCGCTGCCGCGTACAAAAATGAAGATGGCGTCGGCACCGCATTACACAGTGCAGGCGTTGCGCGTGATGAGCTGTTTATTACCACCAAACTGTGGAATGACGATCAGAAACGCCCACAAGAAGCATTGCAAGAAAGCCTCGATAAACTGCAGCTGGATTATGTTGATCTCTACCTGATGCACTGGCCGGTTCCGGCTATCGATCACTATGTTGAAGCCTGGAAAGGGATGATCAAACTCCAGGAACAAGGCCTGGTGAAGAGCATTGGAGTCTGTAATTTCCAGATTCATCATCTGCAAAAGCTGATTGATGAAACCAACGTCACCCCGGTTATCAACCAGATTGAATTGCACCCCCTCCTGCAGCAGCGTCAGCTGCATGCCTGGAACGCCACGCACAAAATCCAGACCGAGTCATGGAGCCCGCTGGCACAGGGCGGTGAAGGGGGGTTTGACCAGAAAATTATCCGCGAACTGGCGGACAAATACGGTAAAACCGCCGCCCAGATTGTCATTCGCTGGCACCTGGACAGCGGCCTGGTGGTGATCCCGAAATCCGTGACCCCGGCGCGTATTGCCGAGAACTTCGACGTCTGGGATTTCCGTCTGGATAAAGACGAGCTGGGCGAAATAGCTAAGCTCGACGAAGGCAAACGCCTTGGCCCCGACCCGGATCAGTTCGGCGGCTAATTACTCCCATCATATCCCCCAGCCCGGCAGCCAAGCCGGGCTTTTTTTGTGCACAGAAAACCCCCAGCTAGATAGTGTCGTCACGAGGATAAAAATCATTGATAATAGGGCCTTCTAATCAGAAGGCCCTATTATCATGAC
>NZ_CBFFRL010000324.1:0-3462 GCF_965644215.1 Phytobacter sp. V69 | reverse complement strand
TCAGGCAACCGTCTGTGGTGTTTGCAGAGCTAAGATTGGCGGCTTAGCGTTGCACTTCGGAGTTGAATCCGCCTTCTACAAATGTGAACAGGACTACCCGGCGTCTTCCGTTGTTATGCCTCGATGCTACCTATTATCGTTTTACTCTTGAGAACCAATTTGCATCACTGCAATGCGATTTTTATCTCCTTTTTTCACCACTATCGGCAGACCTTTTCTCAATAAATGCATCTGTCCGGGGGCAACCAGAGCTTTGGCTGAATATAGCTGGCTATCATCGAGATAGAAAAAAATATCAAAGAAATAATTGTTTCCATACATGGTGTTCGTCTGTTGCCATGACTCAATCCGGGATTTGTGGAGTATCCCCGGCCAGGTAGCACGCTTGAGGAAAATTCTTGCGGCGTGAATACTGGTCGAGTTACCCCTGAAAGTAAAAAAAACCCACACCAGACATAAGATAGGCGCTGCGATCCCCAATAGCATAAATACTAATTCGAGAGTCGATAGACTGGCAAAAAAAATTTTGAAGGACATACTACCCTCACGTGATAATAAACAATGAATTATTAGTAATATTTGTAACCGAATTCGTAATTTTAACCATCTCCAGATTAACGGTAATGTTGCTGGTTTTGGCTTTAAAAACTGTTTTCGACCAGTCTTTTAATTTAAAAGACGTTGAAGCCAGATTTGCTGAATTAGACAAAGCTGCAAAACTGGTAGATACCCCGGTCAGGGAAAGGCTATTGCCCGTTGCACTTTCGCTTAACGCAGTGATAGTCAGAGAGTGAATCTTGGGCTGGAATAATGCTTTCGGCGCATTGATATTAACGGATGTACCGCTGGTAATATTTATTTCATCCGGACTGTATATCGTAATCGTGCCGTCATTTACGTTTTGCTCCCAGTTACCACTATTAACGTTGACCACCACACCGCCCAGGATCGTTTCCGTTTTCCCGTCGGCACCGATAGTTGTGTCCTGACCCTTGTCATAGGTTTCTGTCAGTTTGCCGGTTACGTGATGGGACTCCGTACCGTTGATGGTCGTGTCGCGATAACTGGTCACCTCAACAGTGTCCCCTCCGTCCAGAATCGACAACGTCCGTCCTTTCTGAATCGTGGTGTGTTCCCCATTATTGAAGGTGTTCGTTTCAGTATTATCGACGGTAGTCGTCCGCTTCTGTTGATAATAAAAAGTCGCATCGCCAGTAACATCGTCTTTCTGTTCTTTTTTGATGACAGTCGTTCGTGTACCGTCAATGCTGACGTTTTGATCGTTTTCGACTGACACCGTCATATCTTTTTCCGAGTGCAGGTCGACAGATTCGCTTCCCTGCCTGTCTTCAAAGAAAAGATAGCTGGCATTATCTTTACTGCCATCTTTACTGCGTGTCATAAAGCCCATTCGCGTGGAGTCTGCCGGCAGTTCCCACGGGGGCATACTCGCTTCGTTGTACACGCGGCCGGTAATAATCGGCCGGTCCGGATCGCCGTTGATAAAGTCGATCACTACCTCATCGCCCACGCGCGGGATCTGTACGCCGCCAAAGCCCTGACCTGCCCACGCACTTGAAACCCTTACCCAACAGGAGCTGGTGTCATCACCTTTTGCCTGCCTGTCCCAGTGGAATTTCACTTTTACCCGACCATATCTGTCGGTCCAAATGGACTCTCCCTTGGGGCCGACCACACGCGCGGTCTGCGGCCCGTGCGTGCGTGGCCATTCTGTACGTTGTGCGGTTCGGAAGGTGGTCTCTGCCGGAATGACAACAAAATTAATATGGTGGACGCTGTTGGTCGCACTGCCACTGGCGTAGCTGTTTTCTTCAAGAGTGTAAGCCGCGCTGACAACGAGATACTCGCTGCTGCCACCTTTATATGGCGGGTTCCCAAGCGCAAAAGTGTACCCAGGGGTTATACCCAGTGCCGTACCGGCGGCATCGATACGCTGCTGCTCAGCCTGCCATTCTTCCTGGCGGATACGTGCGTAAAATTCACCGTGCTGATGGTCAACAAAACGCCCCGGCCATTCGTAATAATCAATCTGCCCTGGCGATGGAGAGGCGGGATTTTCCCGCGCCTGAAACATCCAGGCATTGGGCTTGCGGAAATCGTAGTCATCAATGCTGTAGAGACCTGGCGTCACGCGATCGCTGATGGCCCATTGCCCGATCCCCTCTTCGCTGGTCGTTCCGCCTGACTGGCTGGTGTGATACGGGATAACTTCATAACCACTGAAAGGTTGATGACTATCAGCTGTATCCATCAGTACCAGCGTATGAGAATCCGCCTCATGACGGAAAAAGAAATAAATCCCTTCCAGCTCCATCAGCCGGGAAATAAAGCTGTAGCTGCTTTCCTGATACTGGACACAGTACTCCCAGCTACGGTATTCACCGGTAAGCCTGTCTTCCGTTTTGACACCATATCCGGCCAGAACGGTCTTGATAATGTCAGGAGCCCGCTGATTCTGAAAAATACGCTGATTCCGGTCACGCAGGAGTGGCCATAAATCGGATTCAATTTTGAGAAGATAGACGGCATAACGCACACCATTCAGTTCGGTGCCCTGAAGGTTCACCTCGGTTATTTTGCCGTTGAAATAGCGTGGCTGCAGAGTCTGTGTCGGAACAGTCACCGTCAGGGATTTCCCCAGCAATGCCTTACGATCAATATTTTCGTCCTGACTCAGCATAGTGACGTTCAGTGAGAATGAGCGGGACATCACCTCCGTACCGTTCAATTTCCAGAACAGCAACGACTCAGCACCTGCTGGAGGAGTCACCGAAATACGGTTCAGCATTCTTCATCTCCGTGGGCGTTTTAACAACCTGTCAGCGGGATAAACTGTTAAACGCTAAGATTGAGGACTGCCCTGTAGCGGGTGTACAGAGCATGGGATTACAGTTAAATTTTAGCTAATCCCGTGAATCATTTGCATAATGTGCTCATATTACCGTTGTAAATTTCAGAGAGCACAAACTTATCCGTCATTTTTCCCCGTCATGGCGGATTTACAGACAATTCTTAAACACTCATCGGTGACCCAAATTTAACGTTACAGTGGGCCTGCGGCGGGTTGAGAACACCACGCGGTCATCAGCATCCGTCAGCCCGGTTTGCGCACGCTGATACCAACAATGTTCGCCGCACATACAACCATGCAACTTACCTCGATGAGCGAAAGTTATGATGCAGGAATTGGCGGATAAACTTGATGAGTGGGTAAGCAGCACTAACAGCAGTGCTGGTGGGTCCCATCACTTTACACAGGACTAAAGGTTGCAGGCGGTTGCTATCTTTTATAGCTGGCGTTGAAAATGCTTCGTCGTCCTTCAAATCGTTTTAATGATTCTGCCGGTACCGAGGAAATAAGCGCCTGGCGGATTCAACTCCGAAGTGCAACGCTAAGCCGCCAATCTTAGCTCTGCAAACACCACAGACGGTTGCCTGAAT
>NZ_CBFFRL010000323.1:0-3465 GCF_965644215.1 Phytobacter sp. V69 | reverse complement strand
CCATAAATTAACCTGCTTTTGATGTTGGATTGAACATATCAAAATCAGGCAATTACACAATTTTATGTACAGGCTCGCGCGATATTCCCTATGTGAAGATCACCGCCAGCCGCTATGCGAAAGGTATGCTCAAGGGCGTGCGAACCCATGAGCCGCTCACGCTTATCGATAAGCTGATTTGCGGTGCCTATATCGAAGCGCGCTCCTGCGAACGTTTTGCCGCGCTGGCGCCGCATCTTGAAGACGAACTGCAGAAATTCTATCTGTCGCTGCTGCGTTCCGAAGCCCGCCACTATCAGGATTATCTCGCACTGGCTCAGCAGGTCTCGGAAACCGATATCGCCCCGCGAGTGCGCTATTTCGGTGAGATCGAAGCGGAGTTAATCACTTCGCCGGATCCGGAATTTCGTTTCCACAGCGGCGTGCCTGTCTGACCTGCCAGAATCAGTAGTTATGCCGCCTGGCGGGGTGACAATCCCCGTCAGGCTGGTACAACAGTCCGCACTGTTGTTATAAGGAATCTGAAATGAACTGGACGTCTATTTTACTCTCCGCTTTTGTCGCCGGTCTGGCGGCTGCGCTCACGCAGTATCTTCGCCGGAAAGGGAAAATCGGGGGTATCACCTCAGCGGTGATTATTTTGGTCGTTATTCTGGCCTGGGGTTATGGCTATCGGAATTACCTGGAGCCGTACCTGGGAAACAGCGGTGAATCGCAGATGGAAGCGGCACTTCGTGCAATGGATAGCATGCCTACGTATCAGGTGTTGCGTGAACAGGAGCCAGAGTTGCTGGAGAAAATTCGCACGAATGCGAAAGCGATGCAAAAGGAAGGCAAAACCCAGCAGCAGATTATTGATTACATTCAGCCTCTGGTGTTGGGTGTGCAAATGGCGCGCTTACAAAACGCGACGGATGACAATGTAGTTGCCTATATGCGCATCAATATGGAGCAAACCGCCCTGATACAAAAAGTCAGCGATGATGACTGTTTCCGTTTTCTGTTCCCGACGGTGAAAGGGGGAATCAATCCTGCAAAAATGGTGTCTCGCGATTTCCTTTTCAATCGAATGAATACTGATGCGACGATGATGCGTTCAGCCTATGGTGCGAATCGTCATACGGTAACGGATAAAGAACGCCAGGACGCGCAGCAGCATATTCAGCCTGTTGTCGCGGTGCTGGTCAAAAAGTACGGGCAGGATATCGAGATCATGCCGGACCCACGTAAGGGCATCGGCAAAGAGAAGATCGTCTGCGACATGGTGCAGGACTTGTGGAATAACGTGCTGAAGTTACCGCAGGATCAGGCCGCGGGGATCGTGCGTTTTGTCATGGCGGCGGAAAATCAGTAACGTGCTTCCCTCTCCCGTGTAAGGCGGGAGAGGGCAATTTAGCTACAGCGTTTTAAGCATTCGCACTTCGCAGTCCACATGACCGGTACAGCCCAGCGGCTCGCTGATGTGTTCAAAGCCGAGATGTTCGTACAGGCCAATCGCCTCTTTTAAGAACTCCGTTGTTTCCAGATAACAGCGGGTAAAACCCTGCGCGCGGGCATGATCTAAGGCGAGCAGCGCCAGTTTTTTTGCCAGCCCCTGGCCACGAACTGAGGAGAGGAAATACATCTTCTGCAGTTCGCAAATATCCGCATCGCTACAGCTTAATGGCGCAACGCCACCGCCGCCCGCGACGATGCCATCCTGCTCAACCACCCAATAGGCGTGCCCCGGCTGGCTGTAGAGTTGATACAGCTCGTCCAGGTTGGGATCCGCCACGGTATAGCCTTTATCGGCGGTAAGACCGTATTCGGCAGAAACCCGACGAATAACGGAGGCAATCGCGGCATTATCCCCGGCAGTCAACCGGCGTAATGTCACGCTCTGCTTAGCCACAACATTCATACAATCGCTCAATAAAATACACTCATTTATACGCGTATTTAATAGCACTCTCTGAAAGTGGCTGCAAGTTGTTTAATTAGGGTGTGATTTATAAAGCGATGCGTTATGGTAGCGCGCTTCACGGAAGTGATAATCATTATTTATCAAATCAATTTTTATATTTAAGGATGATGTGGTTATGAACGGTGATATCCGTTATACAAATAATTTCCGGCAAGCATTTATATTTCATGGCAAAGGTTTGGATTATTTTCTTATCTCTCTGGTTAATATTCTGCTGAGTGTGATTACCTTAGGTATCTATGTGCCATGGGCGATGGTACGTTCCCGGCGATATGTGTACGAAAACATGGAATTGAACGGTGCCCGTTTTGGCTATCATGCAAAGGGTGGCGCGCTCTTTCTGAGTTGGCTGCTGATGTCGATATTTCTTTTTATCCTGATCGTTGTGGCAGAAATTCTCCATCCTTTCTTGGGGGCGCTGGTGATCTTTCTGCTGATGCTGGTTATGCCATTCTTTATGGTAAAAAGCCTGCAATATAATGCGTTGATGACCACGTTAAATAATGTGCGCTTCGCCTTTCATTGTTCGATGAAAAGTGCCTGGTGGATTATGATGGGGCTGCCAACGCTGCTGCTTATTCTGCTGTGCGTCATTATTTATGGCCTCGGGAATATGATGTTTAGCGGTTACGATTTTGACCGTTTTATGCTTAATATTGGCATTCTGATCCTCATTGGTATTGTGGGGATGAGTATTATGAATGGCTACGTCTACGCCAAATGGTTATCCCTGACCGGGAAAGGCGGCCAGTTTGGCGTGCATAAATTTGATATCCGCGTCAGTACGGCATACTGCATTAAAGCCTGCCTGTTCTCTTTATGCATTCTGGTTCCGTTTCTGGGGCTGATGTTTTATTTACTCTCGACCTCCTTTAGCAGCATAGGGATGTTGAGTGTGATGGGGGGCTCAAGTGACGCTGCACAATTAGCGATGATGTCGCAGCACCGTGGACAGATCCTGCTGTGCTACCTGCTTTATCTTGGTGCCATTGTGCTGTCATCGGCCTATATCTGGCAGGCTTTCCGCAATCACTTTGTGAATGGCCTGACGCTGGCGCAAGGGCGCATTCGCTTTGCTTCCACGCTGACATTCCATGGCGTTGTGGTGCAACTGCTGCTGCTGATCGTTGTCTCTGGCATTACGCTCGGCATTGCTTATCCGTGGATGAAAATGCGCTTTATTCGCTACCAGGCCATCCATTCCCATGTGGAAGGGGACCTGGACGGTGTTGTATTGACGGACCATGCCGAGCAGGTTGAAAAAGGCTTTATCGCGACGATTTCTCGCGGGGTGATGCCGATAGTACCATTCCTCTGATATTCAAAAGGCCGGAGTCTGCTTCGGCCTTTATTGCTTTCACGCCATACCATCTCAATCCCGTGCTGACAAGACCAGTAATATTGGGCGCTACATTTTTGGTACAAAGTTGGCGGATTCAACTCCGAAGTGCAACGCTAAGCCGCCAATCTTAGCTCTGCAAACACCACAGACGGTTGCCTGA
>NZ_CBFFRL010000322.1:0-3467 GCF_965644215.1 Phytobacter sp. V69 | reverse complement strand
TCAGGCAACCGTCTGTGGTGTTTGCAGAGCTAAGATTGGCGGCTTAGCGTTGCACTTCGGAGTTGAATCCGCCAACCGTATATTGCCCCTTCGGTGCGCACACCATGATGTCATTCCGCATATTCCACGGTATCGGCAATCATCGTCCACATGGCGACAAACCCCATACCCAGCGTAATACTGTAAAGGCACACGCCACTCATAATGAGCCAGAGACTGTCACCGGCGAGATAATATTGCATCAGCACACCGGCCACACCAATTAACAGGGCCAGCATGGTCATGTTTTTCTTACCCATCAGGGCAATTGGTTTTTCCGAAATGGCAGTACCAAAAATAAACGCTGCTGACTGAATCAGAAAGAATGTCGTGGTATAATCTTCGTCACGAGTAATATATTTAATAAAATAGATCGCGATCGCCATCCATACCGTATAAGCAATATAGAAAAAGATGGTAAACAGCGAGAGGTTAATTAATGCCGGGTTGCCGATGACCGCCCGCAGCATTTCACGAAGCGTCGGCGGCGTTGCGCTATCTTCCTCCGTCACTCTCTCTTTGGTCATGCCAAAGCAGGCCAGGAACATAAATGTCGCCAGCAGGGCAAAACAGGAGACGGCAAAAGTGTAGCCCAGACGCGGTTCAGTAAAGCGCGAAATCAGCAAATCCGCGCAGGTAGAGACAATCAGATAGCCGACAATCGCCAGCACCATACGATAGCCGGACAGCGAAGAACGGGACATTTCATGCTGGTTCAGGCGGTTGGTTAAGGCGGAGTACGGGGTATTGACCGCCGTATAGTCCAGGCAATAGATCGTATAGGAAATTAAGGCGTACCAGAATTTCATCTCACTGTCGAAGGAGATAAAACAGATAACCGTGAGGAAGCCTAATGGAATAGAACCGTATAAAATCCATGGGCGTAATTGCCCGTAACGACTCTGGGTTTTATCGACAGCGAAACCAATAATAATATTGAAAATCGCATCAATAACGCGGGCAATAATAAATATCAGGCTGGCTTTCGATGCACTGATACCATAGATATTGGTATAGAAAAATAATAAAAACAGCGAGACAAAACCAAATGAAAGATTCGACGCGAAATCACCGAGGCCGTAGCCGATTTTTTCTTTTGCGCAAGAATAACATAACTTGCCGATAATTTTTCTGACGTCACCATGTTCCGGGTACCTGTTGTTGTAATAAGTACAGGGAGTATATGGCGGGGTAAACGGCGTCACTTTGCGTTCTTTGTCTGACTATTTCCCGTTTTTTGTCTTTCAACAGAATTGCGAAAGTCATCACATGTGGGGAAATAAAAGACGTTTCCGGTACAGAAACCGGAAACGTCAGAGAATTAGCCGTTGCTGTTACGTCCACCGGAACGACGGCTACCGGAAACCTGGCTATGGCGTTTGACCGCGCGACGAATCTGGTTGGCTTTCATACGGCGACGATCTTTTTCAACCGCCACTTTCGATGTGGTTTCCGGCGTCAGCCCTACCAGCTCGCGCAGGTAGTTGGTTTGCGCCAGATCCAGCTCGGTGTAGCCCCCACGCGGCAGCCCTTTCGGCAGCGGAATGTCGCCGTAGCGCACGCGAATAAGGCGGCTAACCTGCACGCCAACGGCTTCCCACAGGCGACGCACTTCGCGGTTACGCCCTTCGGTCAGGGTCACGTTGTACCACTGGTTGATGCCTTCGCCACCGCTGAACTTAATGGTTTTGAACGCGGCCGGGCCGTCTTCCAACTGAACGCCACGCGACAGCTCACGCACTTTAGCTTCTTCAATCTGGCCGAAGACGCGCACTGCGTACTCACGTTCTACTTCACGGTTAGGGTGCATCAGGCGGTTCGCCAGTTCACCGTCGGTGGTGAATAGCAGCAGACCGCAGGTATTCACGTCAAGACGCCCCACCGCAATCCAGCGCGCGCCGCGCAGTTTCGGCAGACGGTCAAATACGGTCGGGCGACCTTCTGGATCGCTACGCGTACACAGCTCACCTTCCGGCTTGTAATAGGCCAGCACGCGGCAGATTTGTTCGGCGGACTCTTTTACTGAAATAAGATGTCCGTCGATGCGGATTTTCAGCGCCTGGGTGACTTCAACACGATCGCCCAGCGTGGCAATCTTGCCGTCTACGCTCACGCGGCCTGCTTCGATGATGGTTTCGATTTCACGGCGGGAGCCGTGGCCAGCTCGCGCCAGCACTTTCTGTAACTTCTCGCTCATAGAGCTTCCTCAGGTGTCGCCTTCACAGGCGTCTGGTATACTTTCTAAAACAACGAGTTAGCTAAAACATCAACTTAACTCACTGATCTGTAACTATTTCATGGTACACAGCATGGCAAACAACGTGTCACACAAGCTGTCACACACAATGATTCGTGGGCGCACATACTACACTAACTTTAGACTAAATGATTCAACAAGTTTTGTGCGTCTGAGTCTCGGTACTGATAGCCGAAAGCAAGCAGAAGTGATCATGAATCAGATCCGTCCTTTCATTCCCCTTGTGCAGAATGGAACGATGAGCCTCGAAGAGTTCAAACGCAAAATGCAAGGCTACCGAGCCGCCACTAAGCAGGACTTTGACAACTATCTTCTACATGCACTCGAAAGGGATGTTGCCGAAGTGGAGCGTCTGCCGGAGTTAGGACAGTGGCACAGAAATATAAATCCTGATTCTCCATTATCTGTTTCTGATACGGTTGAAGCCGCACAAGGCTATTCGGAAGCTCACTTCCAACGCATGGTTAATGGTAGCGATCAGACAGCAAACGAAGTGCTTGCCAGTCTTCACATGAAGAAACTTGAACTTTCTAAGGATGATTTGCCCCTTGCGAATCAAGTAGGTGCTGCACTTGATATGAGCCGCGCGACCGTCGCGCAAGCCTATGAAGCATTCTATTCGAAAGATTTGCTGCGATATCGCCAACTCATTGCAACACTGCAAGATCAGTTAGAAGAGCAGAAACTGAAATCTTCACCACAAAGTATTGTTGAAACAAGCCAGGCTTTTACAACGGAAGTTAAAGCAACCGCAAGCCAGGCAATCAAACTTTCCGAAGCATGGACGCAGTATGTTGAAGAAAAAGGTCAAAAATGGCGTGCAAGCATCGCTAACGAGAACCAGCGTTTCTTTGATGTGCTGATTTACGTTATTGGTGATAAACCGATTGATTGGGTTACTAAGCAAGATATTCGTGAAGCGCTGAAAGTGACCGAAAACTTACCTACTCGTACTAAGCTGCCATACAAGCGCCTATCTTTACCTGAATGCATTGATTATGACGTACCAGAGGAAGACCTGATCAGTAGTCAGCATGTTGAAAAGCATCTCAAGATCTGGCGGTCGCTATTTAGAACTTACCTCGTTGACACCAAAGTGAACCGCCCCGGTTTTCCTGGAGAGTATTTTAGTTGGGAACTCAGGCTGCCAGATCCTTATTCCCGATGGAAG
>NZ_CBFFRL010000321.1:0-3479 GCF_965644215.1 Phytobacter sp. V69 | reverse complement strand
GCCTCATTTCTCGCTGCCGTCCAGATCAGATGCATCGCTCTCTGGGCTAAAATCTTGTGACGACACTATCTAGCGACGCTGGCCGCAATTTTGCCACGCAGATCCCGTTTCGAAGATCACAATTGAAAATTTTTATATACAAGCTTGCAACATTTCCGCTGGTCCGACCTATACTCTCGCCACTGGTCTGATTTCTATGAAGTACCGCAGACCCTACACTTCGCGCTCCTGTTACGCCATGTAACATAGTTTAAATAAAAATAACCGGATGAGGTTTTGGTCATGAGCCAGAAAAACCTGTTTACCAAATCGGCACTCGCAGTTGCAGTGGCAATCGTCTCAACCCAAGCCTGGTCCGCAGGCTTCCAGCTTAACGAATTTTCTTCTTCTGGTCTTGGCCGTGCCTATTCCGGCGAAGGCGCTATTGCAGATGACGCGGGCAACGTCAGCCGTAACCCTGCATTGATCATGATGTTTGACCGCCCAACCTTCTCCGCTGGTGCCATTTTTGTTGACCCGGGTGTTGATATCTCGGGCACCTCACCGGCAGGCAACAGCCTGGATGCGAAAAACATCGCGCCAACGGCATGGGTTCCAAACCTGCACTTCGTTGCCCCCATCAATGACCAGTTTGGCTGGGGCGCATCCGTTACCTCTAACTACGGTTTAGCGACCGAGTATAACAGCGGCTATGCGGCAGGCGCATACGGCGGTAAAACCGACCTGGAAACACTGAACCTGAACCTGAGCGGTGCCTACCGTCTGGATAACCACTGGAGTTTCGGCCTGGGCTTTGATGCGGTTTACGCCAAAGCGAAGATCGAGCGCTACGCAGGTGACCTGGGCAGAATCGTTGCTGGCTCAGGCGCTTTACCAGCCGTTCCGGGCCTGGCACAACAGGTTGCAGGTATCCCTGCAGACACCCAGATAGCGTATCTGAAGGGTGACGAGTGGGCCTTCGGCTGGAACGCCGGTATCCTTTACGAAATCGATAAAAACAACCGTTACGGCTTAACCTACCGTTCTGAGGTCAAAGTCGACTTTGACGGCGATTACAAGAGCAGCCTACCTTCTGCCTATAACCAGATCCTCGGCAACTTCGGCCTGCCAATGGGCACCGATGGCCGTACCACAGGTGGTTCTCTGACCCTGAACCTGCCGGAAATGTGGGAAATTTCAGGTTATAACCGCGTTGCGCCGCAATGGGCTATCCACTACAGCATGGCCTACACCAGTTGGAGTCAGTTCAAGGAGCTGAAAGCGACAAATAGCAACGGTCAGACCCTGTTCTATAAAGATGAAAGCTTTAAAGACTCTTACCGTATCGCGCTGGGTACCACCTATTATATGGACGATAACTGGACCTTCCGTACCGGTATCGCCTTTGATGACAGCCCGGTTCCGGCAGACAAACGTTCCATCTCCATTCCGGATCAGGACCGTTTCTGGCTGAGCGCAGGTACCACTTATGCGTTTAACAAAGATGCGTCCGTGGACGTGGGTGTGTCTTACATGCACGGTCAGAAAGTCACCTTCACCGAAGGCCCATATACCTTCAAATCCGAAGGTCGTGCATGGCTTTATGGCGCGAACTTTAACTACGCGTTCTGATTTGCAGCAGGCATAAAAAAAGGTGAGCTTCGCGCTCACCTTTTTTCGTTTATTCGGAGTCAATATCCTTGAGGTCGCCCTGAATCGCCTCGGCGTTCGGGTTTTCCTGCGGCTTGAGCTTCCCGCCGTTGGCGATAAAATCATGACGCTGGAAGTAGGCTTCACGCACCATAATGTAGGGGTCGGAAGACTGGCGCAGCAGGCCGTCCGAATCCAACAGTTGAGCTCGTGACTCAATCCCTTCCACCGTCCATTTCCCTACCGACAGCGGCCAGGTCAGCCAGGACAGCACCGGATAGAGCGTATCCGCCATATCGCCGCCATCTTCACGTAACGTGAAACTACCGTAGAACGGCAGTTGCATGTACGGACCATAGCCAACGCCGTAGTGACCGAGCGTGCTGCCAAAACGGTGCGGCTCAACGCGCTGCAGTTTCGGGTTAGACAACCCTGCAACATCCATCAGGCCACCCATACCAAGCAGGGTGTTGAGGAAGAAGCGCGTAAAGTGAACCATCCCCTGATAGGGATCGCCCTGCAGGAAGTAGTTCACCATGATGGCCGGTTCTTCAAGGTTGCTGGTGAAGTTGCTCAGACCGTTGCGCGCAGGCTGCGGCACATAGTCACGCCAGGCCACGGCAACGGGACGGACAACATACGGGTCCAGGACATTAAAGTTGAAGTTGTACATGGTGCGGTTGAACCCTTCCAGTGGATCCGAGCGCCCCTGCGTGTCTCCTGAACTGGCGCAGCCCGCCAACAGTGTGGTTGCCAGCGCAATCGCCGACACACGAAATTTCATAGGTGTCTCCCTGAAGAAAATGGCTTTCGCTGAGTGCCATCCATAAGGGCACAAACGCAATCTGCCTCGGTTCGCGCCATAAACTTGCAAGGCATTGTATCAGCACGCCTTGTGATGTCTACGCAACGCACGATCCTCTAATGAGCATAGTCGCTGTTTGCCCCTCTCGTTTCGTTACAATTTTATATAATCTTCGCCAGTCTCGTATCACCATTGTTGCCATTCCACCCAAATTAGGAGGAAGCCCCGTCAGGCTTTGCTGAAAAAGTCGCTACGCTTAAGCCATATGTCGCAACCTGATGGGGGCAATATGGACAGCATCAAAGACGAGAAAATCGACAAGCACACCGACGAAATCGAAGTGGAAAGCGAGGAGAAAACGCGCGGTGAGCAGATAGAAGTGGATGAAGACCGCCTGCCCTCGCGCGCCATGGCCATCCATGAGCATATCCGTCAGGACGGCGAAAAAGAGCTGGAGCGCGACGCCATGGCGCTTCTGTGGTCCGCTATTGCAGCAGGCCTGTCGATGGGTGCATCGCTTCTGGCGAAGGGGATTTTCCACGTTCAGCTCGATGGAGTACCAGCCGCCTTTATTGTGGAAAACCTCGGTTATACCTTCGGCTTTATTATTGTGATCATGGCCCGCCAGCAGCTTTTCACCGAAAACACCGTCACGGCGGTCTTGCCCGTCATGCAAAAACCCTCGTGGGTCAATTTTGGCTTGATGATGCGTCTGTGGAGCGTAGTCCTGCTGGGGAATCTTATCGGCACGGGTATCGCGGCATGGGCATTCGAGTATATGCCGATTTTTGATGAGCCGACGCGCGATGCCTTTGTCAAAATCGGCATGGATGTGATGAAAAACAGCCCGATGGAGATGTTTTCTAACGCCATTATTTCCGGCTGGATTATCGCCACCATGGTGTGGATGTTTCCGTCTGCGGGGGCGGCAAAAATCGTGGTGATTATATTGATGACCTGGCTTATCGCACTAGATAGTGTCGTCACAAGATTTTAGCCCAGAGAGCGATGCATCTGATCTGGACGGCAGCGAGAAATGAGGCCG
>NZ_CBFFRL010000320.1:0-3502 GCF_965644215.1 Phytobacter sp. V69 | reverse complement strand
CTCATTGGTTCACCTGTAAGATGTTGAGGTGAGCATATCACCTCTACTCAGGTGGCCAAATTCAGTGTGCCACTACACGGCTGGGCACGCGATTTGTGACCTGGGCGAGGCTCAAGCATTTCGATGGTACTGTGCTGCGTATCCATACGTTGCATGATGGGGTTCGCAGCGATTTTGGCAGTATCAGTATCGCGCTGGCGCTGCTATGGCTGCTGTTCACCGGCATGCTGCTGCTCTCCTGGGGAGTTATCCGTCGAATGGTCAGCAATATGTTCCAGCTCCAGCACTCGCTGCAGTGGCAGGCCTGGTACGATCCCCTGACGCGGTTGAATAATCGCGGCGCACTGTTTGAACGCGCCAGGGTACTGACAAAAGAGTGAGAGGCGAAACATATTCCACTCTCGGTGATTCAAATCGACCTCGACCATTTCAAGCGCATCAACGATCGTTTCGGTCATCAGGCCGGTGATTTGGTGTTGTCCTACGCCGCCGGGTTGATTGGCAAATCTGTCCGTGCGCAGGATGTTGCCGGACGCGTTGGAGGAGAGGAGTTTTGTGTATTGCTGCCGGGTGCGACGCTGGCCGATGCGGCTATGGTCGCGGATAAAATTCGCCAACGCATCAGCGACAAAGAGATTTTTGTGCAGAATAGCCAAACCGTTCGCGTCACCGCATCACTGGGGGTATGCAGCGCGCAGGAGAGCGGCAACTACGATTTCGAGTATCTCCAGTCCGTTGCGGACAGCCGGCTATATCTGGCAAAAAACAATGGCCGTAATCAGGTCTGCGCCGTGGACAGTGTGCCGCCGTCACCTAAAACATAATCCATCCCTTCGCGCCATCCCGCTGCGCCCTCCAGGGCGCAGTGATAAACCCGTTCTGGCGTATCGTGCTGTAAGTGGACTCCATGGCGGTTTAGCCCTTTTACTATTATGGCGAAATTGACGGCGTCCAGCAGGGGGGCATCGTTAGGACCGTCGCCTAATCCTATGGTGATATGGGTAATGCCACTGTAGTGGTGATACTGACGTATTAACCAGCTTACCGCCTGATCTTTTCCGCTGCGCTCATCAAGAACATGCCAGAATCGCGCTCCTTGTACGAAACGTAAACCCAGCTGCGCCAGCGCGGCGTCAAAGGCCTGCATACGCTCATCGCTGTCGCGCCAGATTAACGTCTCGGAAGCTTCCTGCAGGCGCGCCAGAGAAGCCTGTGCTGGAGGGAGCCCGGCGACATCGGCGAGGATACGCTCATCCATTTCGCTAAACGTCGTGAACTTGTAGCCATCACGCTTGCGCAATTCGACAAGCACTTTGGCAATTTCTGTATGTGAGGAGCCGGTGATGATGCGCGGATAGTTTTCATTACCCTGCCAGTGTTCATCAAGCTGAATGACCGCACCGTTTTCGGCAATAAAGGGCATACCTTCCAGACCCACCATGCGCTGCACGGCAATCATCTCGGCGGCGGTTTTGCTGCTACAAAGGATTAGCGGGACATGATATTCGCGTAACCGGGCAAGCCACTGTGCTGCGGGTTGCCAGTCGCCGGTGTGGCTGTCCTGGAGTGTGCCGTCAACATCGGAAAACACCAGCAACGGGTCATCAAGTGTTGGCATGGTCTGCTCCTTCCTGGCAGGTGATTGAACGATAAGACAATTCTTAATTTTTCATAAGGCCGACAGCCGAAACGCCGGGAACAATTGCGCTTAAGCGGCATGGGGCCGGGTTTTGTGGATACATTCGTAACTGAAATATTATGCTATCTAATTATTCAACTTGTGAATATTGGCTTGTCATGCAATAAGTTTGAGGATACAGTGCCGTCTACATCAGATTCCCTGGTGTAACGAATTTTCAAGTGCTTCTTGCAAGAGCAAGTTTTATCCCGGCCACCCCATGACCGGGATTTTTTCTTTTAGCGGTTTACTTCCGTAACGCTAAAGTCGTGAATATCGAGTTCGAACGCTTCCGCCAGTTCCCGCCAGGTATGATAATCCCGACCGTCGACGCTCACGCGCTGGCCATCACTGCCTTTCACCCGATGTATTTCGCTCTCACAGATCTCGCTTATCGCAGCCAACAGGGCATCAACATCGACATTGACATCCCGTTTCGCGGTTTCGCTGTACTCTTTGACTGTACTCATCCGTCTTACCTCATCGTCAGGCCCAGTGTTAAGTATAGTCGGTAGAAAAAATCGCCAGCTAAACGCGGGGACGCTGTCAGTTGTTGAGAATTGTTCTACACTGGCACAAATGAAACAGGAGGGTGGATATGAAGGTAAACGATCGGGTTACGGTCAAGACGGACGGTGGTCCGCGCCGTCCGGGTATTGTGCTGGCTATTGAGGAATTCAATGAAGGTACGATGTACCTGGTGTCACTTGATGATTACCCGCTCGGTATTTGGTTCTTTAATGAAAAAGGTCATCCGGACGGGATTTTTGTTGAATTGACTGATTAGTTTTTTCGCCCTCCGTACAGGAGGGTGATACTTCGATACCTTTACCGCATATTCACAAAGATGCCGCTGGTAACGTTGTCTGTCAGACGAACCACGTGATAGATCACTTGCTTATTATGTGTTTTGATTTTCCTTTTTATATTACCCTTATGTGATGATACCGTTTTGGCTTTAATATTCATCTGATCGGAAATCTGGATTGTATCTTGTCCCGACATCCACATCTTGAGCATGCTGGATTCTGTCCGACTCAGTGATAGCGTGGGCAAATTAATGTGCCCAATACTTTTTTTCTCTTTGCCGAGATAATCAGCCAAAATATCGTCCAGGGACTCAGGCTTTATTGATTTGGAGCTGATCAATAAATTATTGCGAACTAACAAATATTCATCGAAGTGAATATTAGCAATTGCCATAAATACAATAAATAACGTCCGGGGATGTTGATTAATGATTTGCTTTATATGTTGACTGCTCACAGGATCATGAATGAAGCAGTCCTCATTAATAAACACCACCGTGGGCTGTAACGCCGCACATGCCGATTCGAGTTCATCAACAGATACTACATCGTTGATTTCTCGTTTCTTTACCCCCCGACTTGCCAGATACCCCGTTAGTCCCAACCGGGTATAACTGCATAAGTCCATAATAATCGTTGACATGGCATACCCTCACTCAATGCGTAACGATAATTCACCCCCGCCAGAGGTCCCCGAACCACCAGGCAAAAAAGTAATAAACAATGAGCAGGACGACCTCAGGCGAAACCACTATCCCGTAAAGTTACGTATAATTTGCCAGGAATCATCTTAAAGTAAAGTAAATGTTGTGTTATGTGAGGGCCTTAAAAACAAATAACCCGCGCCGGGTATATCGTGGGAGATGTTTTTCCAATTTGATTTTAGGAATTTCCGTAAGCGTCTCATACATACCGTATTGACTTATAATGGCAATATACAGCAACTCAGAACCGTACAGACTTACTATTCCGTACTTTCTGATGGGAAAAAACACCTTAAAATTCAGGTTTAAAA
>NZ_CBFFRL010000319.1:0-3523 GCF_965644215.1 Phytobacter sp. V69 | reverse complement strand
AAGAGCGGGCATCGTGAAAAGTCTATGTCAAAGAAAGGGTTATGTTTTCATAATTGACGATTAAATCGCACCTTCCTGAGGTACTGAGTCAGCAGCATCAGGCAGAACAGGCGGAGGCCAGCCGTCACGCACAGATGCTGAACAAACCTGCAGAGCCCGAGAACATCATTATCCCACCTGAGATTATCCCTGAGCTGCCGGTGATACCGCCTGACGCCACGCGCTCACCGGAACCCCGTAGTGTGGACAAAGAGACGATTGAGCGCATTGCGAACGCAGTGCGGCCAGAGCCGGAGGTCATACCCGATATCAGCCATATTGAACTGCCTGACCGTGGAAAAGAGGTCCAGGAGCTGTCACGCACTGCTGAGCGCGTGGCGGGAGAGCTGGCCGAACGCAAACGCGCAGAGGTCACGTTGCCGCAGACAGCGCAGGAGCGTGGTCGCACTATCGAACACGAAGAACTTACACGCACCCATACCATCCAGAAAGAACGCTAAACCCAGGAACACACAGATGAACGTTAAGAAAACACTGTTAGCAGTAGTTACAACATACACTATTTTTCAGTTAAACCCACTGATGGCGGCACCTGCGCCGGTATTCTCGCCCGAACAGGAAGCGCAGATAGGACAAATTGCCGCCGACTACCTGGTGGCACATCCCGAGGTACTGGTCCAGGTCAGTCAGAAACTGCAGCAACAGCAACAGCAACGACAGCAACAGTCGCTGGTTCTGAGCGTGATGGAAAATCAGGATGTGCTGCTGCGTGATACAGATACGCCGGTGGTCGGCCCGGACAACGCAAAAGTGGCGGTTATTGAGTTCTTTGATTACCAGTGCATCTACTGCAGCCGTCTGGCGCCGGTGATGGAGCAGGTGATGAAGACCAGCCCGGACGTGCGCTACGTCTTCAAAGAATGGCCTATCTTCGCGTCACGCTGGGAAAGCTCAGAGAACGCGGCGCAGCGCGGCATCGACGTCTGGAAACAGAAGGGTGCAGCGGCCTATGCGGTGTATCATAACAGCGTGTACAAGACTGGCCACAATGAAGGCCAGCTGACCGCAGAGGATATCGACGCAGCGGCCAAAGAGGCCGGTGTGACGGGCAAACTGGCGGCAGATTACAGCAGCCAGCTTGAGAAAAACAACCAGCTGGCGCAGACGCTGGGGCTCACCGGTACACCGGGGCTGATTGTGATGCCGGTGAACAACGCCACGCCAAAAACCATTACGGTCTTCCCAGGCGCTGCGACCGCAGATCAAATTCAGGCTGCGATTAAGAAAGCCAGCCACTGACCGTAAACGGAGGGTACTTAATTTCACCGTTGAGCAAACCTTCCGTTCCCGATTATCCCTTTTTCCGGCCGCCGGTCGGCATTTCATTCAGGACGAAACATGAGAGTCATCACTGCCATTATCGCCGCGACATTGCTGACCAGGTGTACCAGCCCGGCCCCGCCAGGTCTCCAGCGAACGACAATAATCAGCTGGATAGCCAGCAGGTGACTGAACGTATGTTGCCGCCAGCATCTCAGGCAGACAACCGCAATATAACCCGCTATGCCTCACAACTCCAACACGCCATCAGGAGCAGGATAAACAATGCGACTGATATGGAGGGAAAATCATGCAGCCTGCACATCAGAATGAACCCTAATGCTCAGTTAGAATCTGTACGCGTAGTGGGGGGATCCGAAATTATGTCAGACTCTGATGAGTGCGATGAGCCAGGCCAGCTTGCCGGCATTCCCTGATGAGGGGGTTTACCAGGTATTCAAAGACGTCTCTGTTGACCTGAAATGGTGAGGCAAGGCTGAAGAATGACCGGCATGCGAAATGTCCATCCTTTTATACCCGATATTTTAAGTGGTTAAATTTCTCGTGTGCCGGTACGGTCATCCCGCCAGAACCGCACCGACCGGCCACGAAATCATCCTGACGCGCCCGGGGTAACCGGGCTTGTCCAGCCCCTCGAACGTAGGATGTCTAATTAGCTTCAAAAAAGCAACGGCAACCCAGCAAACCCTCCCTTGTTTGCTGGGTAACTGACAACCACTTGCTTGATCATTTTTGAGTAATGACGTAGATTGCTTATACACGTGCCATGTGTGTCATATATTTTCTTGTACTACGAAGCATTATTATGCTCGAACGGACATCCCCCTTGCAGCGCAAGAGGTTCCGTTATCCCACTGAATACTAAGAATACTGGAGGTGAATATGATTACACATACTCGATTCACTATCGCTGATGACTATGCCCTTTTAGGGAATTTTGGCGTACCCGGCGTTCAAGGTAAATTCGAAGTACGCTCAAACAAGACCCGTAAAAGTCGTCCTCTGCTGATCGTCGTCCATGAAAATTGGCGCGATGCTGGCCGTCGCGAGCGCGTCGAACCAGTCGTTGTAGTGCAGCTTGAGTCTGATGGCCGCAAAAAAATCACCAAGCAGGAAGATTCTATCTTTGCTCAGAAGATGAATTTGGCTGATTTCGGTCGTCGCGCAATTGAACTGTTTCAACTGAATGGAATGGAACACTCGGCGCAATGTCACCACGGATAATTGACGGGCACGATAAGAATCTCATTTGGCTTGAACCTGGTGATGCTTGCCTGGAGTTTTCCAATATCATTGATGACGTTGGAGACGAGCATTTAGCTATTCTTTCTGATGAAGATGGTATAGCTCGTCTCTATCTCCGTCATATCGAATCCGGTCAGATCTCCGCGAATTTTGTTTTCGAATTCGAACTGGTTCCACCTGGCGGCTTTCCTGCGCGCGTTCCGCAGGTCGTTTCTGCGTTCGTCGATGAAGACTTTCGTAACGTCAAACTTTCGCAACACGCTTATCAAGCCATCATGGAGCACTATGGGGCGATTGTTAGCGATGTACGCCAAACAGCCGGTGGCATGTTTATCTGGCTTGTAATGGCTGAAAACGACAACGTAAAGATAAACGTCATGGAAATTCATGGTGAGAACCTGGAATATCGCATGGTCGGTGATGAACCAGAAGCGTATACGGGTGCTGCCCAATCGCTGCGAGAACTTGGCGATACCATCTTGGGTGATCCTGATACAGTCGTTTCACCTAGCACTTTAGACCGGATTGGATTCCGACCGACATACCAGAACATGGAACACGTTGTTCTGGCGGCGCGCATTCCCTTCCCTACTGCATAACCTCCTTTCTTGTAGGGCAATTCAGACGCTATATTCCTTGCTATGAGAGAACGCGTATTCAGCCCATCTTGGCCTCTAACCTTCGAGGAATATCGCCACGTATACGCGCTGCAGCGCGCTCACCGGTAATCCCCCCGAAAAACCGGTGTGTTGATAAGTAGAATTTTCTCGTCATCTGAACCGGGGAGATTTCTATGAAAAAGTCACGTTTTACCGACAGCCAGATCATGTCCATCCTGAAGCAAGCCGAGGCCGGAACGCCGGTGGCTCAACTGTGCCGCGAGCATGGTATGAGCAATGCCAGTTTCTATAAGTGGCGCTCGCGCTTTGGCGGGATG
>NZ_CBFFRL010000318.1:0-3530 GCF_965644215.1 Phytobacter sp. V69 | reverse complement strand
GAGGTAGTTGTACTTCCGTTAAATAACCTTTTTCAAAATTGAAATGAGGATCGGTCACCTTTAACTCATTAGAAAATGAAAAAAAAGGAGTAAAAACAAAAAACAACAAATAAAACTTAGTTTTTTTCACATACTCTCCTCAGATAAAAACCAATAAGGCGGATTCAAGTTCGAAGTGCAGAGCTAAGCCGCCTGTCTTAGCTCTGCAAACACCACAGACACTTATGTCGCCTGCTGTTAAGCTTATAAGCGACCATCTCTAAAACGACTAGCGACTTCACAAAATAATTTACAGCCCTCAACCAAACAGCCCAATTCCAGCACTGATATTTACCATAACATCTCTTGTTCGCACCGCCTCAGACGCCCTCAGCGGCGTTTTACGCTCTGAGCCTCAAAACCCCATACTTCCCTACTGAAAACAGCTCAGAATCGTGCTGGTGAGTTTTGCGCCCGTGCATAGCCATGCATCAGAATGCCCCACTGACGTTTTCAGACAGAAATCATCACCAGAACGGGAAAAACCCACATGAACCGACAGGAATCTGCCGCGCTGAACATGGCAAAATTTATCCGAGCGCAGTCGCTGCTGTTGCTCGAAAAACTCGACGTGCTCGATCTAGACGACGAGGCCGCAGACTGTGAAAAGCTACACGAACAGGCAGAGGCGCTCTATCAAAAACTAAATAACCGGCTGTCGGAAGCAGAAACGGTGAACGGGAACGGATTTTAATCCGATGCCGTAAAGCGTTGGCCGGGTGTCGGGGCGCAGCCCTGACGAGGTGTTTTGCTTTATCTACTGCGTGCAGGCGGTAATGACAAAACATTTCCTGTCCCGCATAAGAGCCACCGGCAGGGTTGGCAAAGTGTAAACGGATGACAGAATGAAATGACGTCAAACAGGAACACTTGGCCTATCTTGCATCGTCAACAAAAGCCCCCGGATGACCGTGCGACATATCCGCGTCAGATGCACTTCCGCTTCCTCGCGTTGACAGACTTCGCTAATCAACACTGCGGCGAGCGGAGGAAGTAAAAAGGGAAGATGAAAGTGTAGGAGGAAACAAAGAAGCGAGGAAAAGGCGCAGCCGAGGGCTGTTTTTCCATAGGCTCCGCCCCCCTGACAAGCATCACAGAATCTGACGCTCAAATCAGTGGTGGCGAAACCCGACAGGACTATAAAGATCCCAGGCGTTTCCCCCTGGTAGCTCCCTCGTGCGCTCTCCTGTTCCTGCCTTTCGGTTTACCGGTGTCATTCCGCTGTTATGGCCGCGGTTTCTCATTCCACGCCTGACACTCGGTTCCGGGAAGGCAGTTCGCTCCAAGCTGGACTGTATGCACGAACCCCCCGTTCAGTCCGACCGCTGCGCCTTGTCCGGTAACTATCGTCTTGAGTCCAACCCGGAAAGACACGCAAAAGCGCCACTGGCAGCAGCCATTGGTAACTGAGATGTGCGAGAGTTTTATCTGGAGTTCTTGAAGTGAGTGCCTGACTGCGGCTACACTGGAAGGACAGTTTTGGTGACTCGTCTCGCACAAGACAGTTACCTTAGGTTAGAAAGCCTGAGAAACTTCTAACCTTCGAAAGAACCCGCGCCTGAGAACGCGGGTTTTTTCGTTTACAGAGCAGAAGATTACGCGCGTGAGCAAAGGATCTCAAGAAGATCCTTTGCTCTCAGGACTCTTTATTCTCTTTGATATTCCAGCCAGACGACGCCCCCCCCCATCCCGCTCAAGAAACTCCTTTTATCCACCGCACCGTAAAAATCCACTCGAGTTTCAAAGTTCGGTTTTCAAAGAAAACTGCTCATATTTGTACAGCCTCTATGCCATGATAAAAATCAACACAAATCAGAATCTAGAATAAATACCAATAATAGGACCTTTTTGTTTTATATCAAACACATAACCATCCCTATTGTAATCAGCATCAACAACCCTGTACCCAGCAGATAAATTCCAATTAGAGTAAAAATTGATTCCAATAACTCCTGATACATCCCAGATAAATTTTGATTGCCCACCTCCAGCCAGCGTCCATCCTTCTAAAAAGATACTTTCCGTTATATTTTTCCGCCCCTTAAACCCAGAAAACACATCAACCCAAGTGGCATCCCCCTCCCTCGAAACACCATCAAGATAACCTCCAGACACATGATACTTCATGCTCGAATGCCATAATTTCCCTCCCATTACAACATCAAGAGTTGTATTGACATCATCAATAACCGCATAGCCAACACCTAATGCCAATGTCGCCAATTTAACTTTGACATTAAGATTTGTTTGATTGGATACTTTCTGGTTCGGTGAGAAATTAACATATGAAAAATCACCAAACAAACTAATCTTTTCATGCCTGGCCTCTCCAAAGGCCATGAAAGAAAAATTGCTATCATCAAAAATCTCATTAAAATTCATATTCGATTCTACTGGACTATATCCATATGTCCCTACAGGCCCAGTTTTCCCATCAACACTTGCAGCCCAAAAATATGGAGCAAAAGTAAAAGACCACAATTGCTCATTATCATTAACACCAGTTAATGCTTCATCACTTGCGCTAGCGTAAAAACTTATAAAAATAAAAGCGGGAAGTATTTTCTTGAACCCATTAACAAACATATTATCTCCAGATAAATGTAAATGCCGAATTGATACTTAGGGATATAAAGCACGAGCCATTTACAGCCCATTTAGTATTAAGTTATCCCTTTAAGTCTCTCATCACGAAGTCAACTATCTTGTTGGAGACTCCAGCTTCGTGATAAGAGACTTAAAGATCAAAAACTTAGGAATCCCCCGGTAAAGCATGGGGATCCGGACTTAATTAATGTTCACTCTGCAATGACAATTCGGCTTCTTTTTTTGCATATTCCATATCGTTCACAAAATCTACATTAGCATGTAGTTTAGCTACTGTTGCAGCCCCCATAATCCTCCCTGCATCCACGTCACTTTGCCAATGAGCATTGCAGATAATTCGACTATCACCAAAATCAATTCCCTTTTTTAATATTTCATTTGAATTTCGTGGGTTAATTTCAGCAAGTACAAGAGCCAATGCCCACCCTACCGCTGCGTGACCAGAAGGGTAAGAACCATCACTCCTAAGTACCACCTCTTGCTCTGGATAACAAGTTCCTTCATGATGTAAAACAAAAGGCCTTGTACGGAAGTATTTATTTTTAGCAGCATACGTAGAAAGCCCTGCATCTGTAAGAACTCGTTTCATAATAGTATAAATATGAGGCGTATTTTCCTCATTAATACCAAACCCAATTACTGTAGAAAAATTATCAGACAGCTCAGGAAATTTAATCTCCGCATCTACTACCGCAGATTTCCACCTATCACCACCTTTAAGTTTTTTCACACTTTCTCTTACTTCCTCATCCCTCATAAAAGCCTTTGATTTTTTTTCTGGAGGCGGAGGTAGCAACTCAAGAGAATGAGGTAGTTGTACTTCCGTTAAATAACCTTTTTCAAAATTGAAATGAGGATCGGTCACCTTTAACTCATTAGAAAAT
>NZ_CBFFRL010000317.1:0-3533 GCF_965644215.1 Phytobacter sp. V69 | reverse complement strand
AGTCATGATAATAGGGCCTTCTGATTAGAAGGCCCTATTATCAATGATTTTTATCCTCGTGACGACACTATCTAGCACCAGGACGGCAACAATAGCGGCGACGCCGACGTAGAAGGTGCGCTAGGAGACGCTGTTGGCAAACAACTGGTGCAGAATCAGCGGGGTGACAATCATCCCGACGCCAAACATGGCGTTGGAAATATTGAACATCATCCCGGCTTTGTCTTTATAGAAGGTCGGGATCACGGTCACGATGGAGACCATCATCGAGCCAATGCCCAGGCCAATCACCAGATAAAAGCCAAAGAACAGCGCTACGGTGTAGGCCAGGCTGGTGCCCATCAGGCCGACAATCATCAGCAGCGAGCCGACCAACATCATGATTTTCAGACCTTTTTTATCGGTCAGGTAGCCGGTCAGCAGGCTGGAAATCAGAAAGCCAATCTGGAACAGGGTGATCAACGTCCCCACCTGGCCCATATTGAGGTCAATGCTGTGCTGCACCTGTTCGAGAATCAGCCCCTTAGTGTTCTGAATCCCGCCCAGCAAAAACATGGTCATAAACAGCAGGAAAAAGACTTTCCATTTTTGTGCGTTGGTCATTTTTCAGTTCCCTTTTGTTGTTCGTATTTTCCGATGGCGTCGAACAGTTCCTGTTCCGCCCATCCGTAGCAGTAATAGAGTAGGTCATCGCAGGCGCTGGCCTCTGCGGCGCGTACCGCTTCCAGCAGTTGATCTGGCGGCAGGTTCCACATCTGTATGCCGCTGAAAATAAAGGTGCCTTCCTGGGAAAGCTGGCGTACCCGGTCGTTTTGTTCTTTGACGAAACTTATCGGGAAGCCGGAGGCTTTAAAGTCCTCGTAGCTGAGCGTATAGGGCAGATTGAACAGCTTTTTGAACGCGTCGAAGGCGGGTTCATACGCGGCTTCATCGCTGGCAAAGAAATTCACCAGGCCCTGCACGTCCGCGCCACCGCCGAGTTTGTGGTAGGGGAAGTGTTTCAGCGTGCCGGAAAGACGTGTCAGTTCGCGGTAATCCTGCCCGAGGATCCAGCTGTAGGCGGGCGGCCACAGATCGAGCCAGAAATGGATATCGCCAATGTTTTCCTTCGCACTTTTCAGGATACGTTCGACCAGCCCGGTAACGCTTTGCTGACGAAACGCAATCCAGCTGGCAATGACGGGGTTATCGCGAAAAGCCTCGACGGGATAAGCAAAATTCCCCCCGGCAAGCGCGGCGGCGATCTTATCCAGCTCGTCTTTGACCACCTCTGGCGCGAGTCCCTGTGCTTTCATGGCCTGCTGGCAGTGCGGGCAGAAGCAGGTAAACAGCCCGGCGGGATTGACCTCTTTGCCGGCCCAGTCAGGGAAGCGGATGCGGTCAATCAGGAAGTTGTCGTAACCGTAAATTGCTTTAATGCGGCTGAACGTTTTTTGCCAGTAATCCGCCACATCCGGCGCATTGGGGCACAGCCAGTATTTGATGACCCGCCCGCGATAATCAATGACCTGGTTATTGGCGATATCGCCCGCGAAATCCCCGTTCAGGATGTTCACCCAGGGAATGACCTTATAGCGACTGCCTTCGGTCGCCTGCTGAACCAGGCGCAGAGGGTCATCACCCGCCAGCACGCCGGGATCGATTTTTTGTTGCAGACGCGTATCCGGATTATCGATATCGACGTGCAGCATGCCGTTGCCCATCACCGACTCGTGCACCGGGTTATGCGGTAATATGCCAACCGGATACGGGTTACGTTCAAAGATGGTATTTAGCTCGACAAATAAATGCTCAACGTTCTGCATGCCGTCTATTCGCTGCAAAATGTTGTCCATTCCTTCGTCCAGAATATCGTGCGGATGCAAATGGATTCCTGCCATTATGTTCTCCTTGTCGTCGGGTGACTGGCACTAATTAATTTGTGCTTCTGGCATAAATTGAATTGCGGGATAAATAGAAGAAAGCGCCAGAATGGCGATGCCATAGAGGGGGGCTTTCTCGCGTAATTCTGATAATTCCACGGTGACGTGGGTATTGGTGAAAAGTTGCCTGTCGAGAATCGCCTGCACGCGGGGCAGGAAATATTCAGCAGCGTGGGTGACGCCACCGGTTAACACCACTTTTTCCAGGTTCGCCATCGCGACCAGGTTAATAATCCCCATGGCTAAATAATCGGCCATCTCATCAAGCAGCGCGCAGGCCAGTGGGTCGCCCTCACGCACATGCGTCATCATCTTTTCCAGCGAGAGCGTCTGGTTTGTCAGCTCTTTCAAACGGTCGCTGATGCCGGAGCCGGAGCAGTAGCTTTCAAAGCAGCCTTTATCGCGCCAGTTTTTATAAAGCTGGTCGCGGTTAAAGATCATGTAGCCAATCTCGCCCGCCGCGTTTCTGGCGCCGCGAATGATTTTGCCGTCCATCAGCAGCGCTGAACCTAAGCCTGTGCCAATGCCAATCAGCGCGGCGCTGTTGCTGTCACGGCATTTACCGCACCACATCTCGCCAACCAGCGCGGCACGGATGTCATTTTCCAGTACCACCGGCAGATACAGACGCTTTGTTAGCTCATCCGCCAGAGGAAGGCTGGACCAGTCCGGTAGATTCGGCGAGCCTTCCAGCACCACACCGTTATTGATATCGATTATGCCGGGCGTGGCGAGGCCAATAACGCCGATGCGACGGCGTTCAACGCCGCTTTCCACAATGAAGCTGGCGATGCTGTTGGATAACTGGTCGAGAAAGGCGTCGCGATCGTCTGTTTCATACGTCGTTTCGCGTCTTTCATGCAAAATAGTGGCGTCCAGATTAAACAGCGAAAGGGTAATTTTCGTGCCACCCAGATCGATGCCGATCCCCAGCCTGGCATGCGGATCAAAATGAATCAGAATGCCTTTTCTTCCCTGCCCGGTTTGTTCGCTGATGCCGCCTTCGAAAATGATTTTCTCCAGCAGTAAGTCGTTAATGATTTCCGAGACGGTCGCTTTGGTCAGTCCGCTGATTTTGGCGATTTGCGCTCGTGATAATGGGCCTTGCTCACGAATGATATTGAGCACGAGCGTTGCGTTCATCTGGCGTAAGGTATTGGGAACCATCGGCGTCATACTGAATGCCCTTTAGTTTGCTTTCCATACTTAATCGTAATTTTTAACCGATTACGATGTCCTTTTTTGCGTATTTATTGCCAGGAAAGGTATTCGTGTAAAGCATTTTTACGTATTTAGTTTGTATTCCATACTAATTTGGTGAATCCCGTCACAGGTTTATTTTCGCTGTCTTTCTCTTATTCGCCTTATGAATATATGGCGGTTCTGGTGTTTGTTTTTTAAATATTTATATGCGTTACTTAAGATTATTCATTATATATATAGTGAATGTTCTTAAGGATATTAATTTGCTATTCGCGAATTCAGATAATAAGTGCAACGCTCGGACATGATTGTGGAGAGTGTAGGAGGAAGGGTTAACCGCGAATTCAGATAATAAGTGCAACGCTCGGACATGATTGTGGAGAGTGTAGGAGGAAGGGTTAACTACCG
>NZ_CBFFRL010000316.1:0-3584 GCF_965644215.1 Phytobacter sp. V69 | reverse complement strand
TTATCGGTAGTTAACCCTTCCTCCTACACTCTCCACAATCATGTCCGAGCGTTGCACTTATTATCTGAATTCGCGCCAAAAAAAATAATTATACAGACAATCCTAAATATATAATAAAATGGCCATACAATATTAATTGCATGGCCATTTTCATCTAAAAATCAAGCAATTTTGCGCCCAATAAACTTATAATAAGTTGAAATAAAATAGTTTTTTGAGTCCGCAAAAAAGAGTTCACGGTCTCTCTGATATTTTCTAACTTTTCTATCGTTTACACTAATCTTTATTAACTTACTCTCAATAGCTAAGAGCTTAGATCTCTTCATTACCACGGTTTGTTTTTCATCAGTTTTTTTCTTTTCTAACACATTAGCATTAGATTGTTGAACTGGTGTTGCACGTTTGCCATCAGTGGCCTTGAAGAACTTTATTGCCGCTTCTTTCCAAATCATGTTTGAAATAGCCGTTTTATCACCCTTCATGGAATCTGGAACAAAAAGGTAACGCCGTGCGTTAGGAACTACAGAATCCTCAAATAACACTCCTTTAAAAATTGAAGCATCTTCAAGATCTGGATTTTTAAGGAATTGGTCAAACAGCATTGACCCTATTTCAGGATCAATAGGTGAGGTCAATGTATCCGAGCTATAGGATGATTTTAAGCTCTCTGCTAGTGCTAATACCCCGGCATGAATATCTTTAACTACAGATTGTCGAACGGAATCATCAAAATCAGTCTTTATAAATTCAAACCCTATTTCGGTCCGTACGGGTCTAATGAAACTATAGTCTGCATCGCAAAAAATGGACTCATAGAAAAAACGGTGAGTACAAATTCCATTTCTACTCGAATTTGGAATTCCTAAATTTAAACTGTAGCCATTGATGAGTGATAAATCATCAATATTTTTTATCGCCGTATTGAACGTTGCGTAATAAAAACCATGGATATTGCTCTTCTGCAAAATGGATCTGTAAGCAGCCTGCATTGTACCCGCATATCCTATATCGACGATCGCAATATCATCTGAAGTATCCATACCTTCAGATGTTAAGTAGCTATTCAAAACATTTCTTTCTTCACTTGCATTCAGCAGTATCTTATCGGCTAAAGTCGATACTAAATCAGCAAGTTTCTCTTTACTAAATTTCCCACCAATGGGATGGTCATAACCAGACATGCCGTATTTGGTTAGAATATCTTCACCATACATATCCTTTGATAAACCAAAACGTGTTTCCAACCATTTAGATATGGTAGTCGAATAAATTGTTTTATAAACTTCTGAGAGTAAATCAATCCTGCTTTCATAAAGAGGGATTTTTACAGAACGTCTTGATGAATAGAGATATTTTATTTGGATATCATCATTAGAATAAAGTGTATTAAAACAGTCATAAACAATCTTGGTATCTCTAGATAAGAAGTAAACCTTGTTAATATTTTTCTTATTAAGCTCATTACGTAGCCATGACGTAAAACCTAAAATTAATGGCCCAAATGCACAGTACCCAAATTTAAATCGATTTCCATCATATAGACTCTTATTAGCAGCGAGTTCATCGTCATAGAAACGGTTAGTAACTGATGTAACAATTGCATCCAGTAAAGGAGTTTTATTAACAGATATACTATCGATCCAATCTTTCAATTGAACATGTTTAAATTTAGCAATATCAAGAGATCTAGGTATTCTATATGCTAAAATTCCCATTTCTTCCGGAACTTTGATATCACCATCGATGTTATCGCCGATATGAACAATATCAGATTTTAACACTGCATTGTCTTCTAAAACATATTTAAATAGATCGCCTGTTTTTTTCTTCAATCCAATTTCACAAGATACATATAATTGAGAGTACCCATTAATGTTATTTTTTAGTAAAATTCTCTCAATAATATCTGATGTTAAATACATATCAGAAGTCAATATTATTTTTTTATTAACTTTTTTAGCATAATCTAAAATCTCAATACCTCTATCACGTCTTATTATATTTTCAATTTCGACTTCGATTTCGAGATTCATTAATTCAGTTGCAACCTCATCTGCCAAAGACAGCATCGATTTAAATTCTGAATAAATTTCATCCAAGGTACAATCTTGCCTTCCTGCATCTTTTGCATTATCTAATGCTTTGTTCTCTGAAAGAATTCTGAATTGCTTAAAATCTCTAATTTTCACCTGAGCATTTTTGTTATATTTTTCTTCTACAAGATTGAATATTTCTCTAGGCGAAAACACTTTCCTGGTGATAAGTGTATCAAAAATATCGAAGGAAACTATTTTACAATCATCAATTATTTCATAAATCGTTTTAATTTTTTTAGATGCCATCTTCGAATCATTCCTTCCTATGCTGTTGCTATTTTTATTCCATAACGTTGACACCGTCTGTTTGAGGCTTTCAACTTTATCTATATTTCGATAACCCCAATAAAATGATAGTGCATCTCGTGTTTTATCTTTACCAGAGAAATACTCTACTGGTTTCAGATCCCGGGTTGAAATAACAGGTGATAATATTTTACTCCAAAAACTACCATAAAATATTTCATGCATTACACTTTGATAATTACTAATATCATTACCTATTGTAATTACCGGGCGATATAAGAAATCAGTTTTTTTCCCGAAATACTTTGCTTCATGAACCACAGATGATGAAATTGAGAATACATACTCAATTTCTGGTGAAGCCAGCAAATGGTATGCTGGATCATTATTTAACGAAACATTCTTAAATCGTTTAAGGTAATTGAGAATTTCCTCATCACCATCTTTCACAAAAGGATGTCGACTGTAATATACATGGTCATATTTTTTCACTGCGGTTTCGAATTCGTTCTTAAAATCCAGCAGTGTAAGCATTTTGTTATCATGGAATATAGCTTTATCGGTAAGTGTTTGACCAACAAATAAAGCTGAATTAGCTTTAAGTTTTATATTACTACGACGATGCCCTCTGTAATTTTGAACTTTCAACCTATCTGCATATAGGTGATAGGCTTCAGAATTAATGTTAAACTCGTTAAGCAATGAATGAACACTCACATTGTTTGAGCATAACCCAAAAAGTACGTCATCTAAATATCTTATCGGGTGCAACCAGATATCAATATATGTAGCACCTATGTTTTCTAAAACACGTCTAGTTTGATTAGAAAGCTCATAACCAATAATTATATCATCTTTCCCAAAAAAATCAGACAGATAACTATAAGCTAAGTCGGTAACATCTTTTTCATTGTAATAAAATTGTTTTGCAGTTGGTTCGTAGTTTATTCCAGAACGTTTGAAAAACTCGGATTGCTCAAATTTTATCTTATTATATTTACCTGTAGAAAAACAATTTATTTCTATATTAGTGGACAGTGAAAGAGGTCTATTTAAAAAATCATTGAGCCATCGAATATTATTATCTTGCTCCTCTGAACTCGTCATTAAGAAGTCGGATGCGATATATATTTTTTTCATTTAAAACCTTCAAAAATTAACGTTACTCTTGGCGGATTCAACTCCGAAGTGCAACGCTAAGCCGCCAATCTTAGCTCTGCAAACACCACAGACGGTTGCCTG
>NZ_CBFFRL010000315.1:0-3633 GCF_965644215.1 Phytobacter sp. V69 | reverse complement strand
TACAGCTCAGCTAAGGTAAGGCTAATACAGCTAAGGACTCCACTGAACCCCACCGATTAAATCGCACCTTCCCTAACAGCGGCAGCGTTGTACTGATTTGGACGCGAAAAGGGCATGGTATTGCGTTACGTTCGACATGGGATGTGGCTGAATTCATTGAACACGGCGAACTGGTACATATATTACCGCAGTGGTATCAGGAGGCGAATATCTGGGCGGTATATACCCGACGAGCGTCCAGCGCTGAACGTATCAAAACGTGTATCGATTTTTTGACCAATTACCTGGCACAACGATTGCCGGGACTCAAAGATGCTGCGTTATAGTCGTTATTCATTCACTGTGCGCGTTGGAGTATCTTGCGTGGTTTCGTATAGATGAAATATGAAAAAGCATTCCCATAAATAGCAATTGTTAAAAGTAGCTATCCATTCCTGGTATATCTCGATACGTCCGCAATTACCCCGTGATAGACTCGCCTTATAAAATAGAGTTATGCCATTCAATTTATAACAACTGAAAATAATAATTTTCAGGGAAGGTGAAGTGTGCCCGATTGGTTATCGCTAGCAATAGATTCATTTTGGCCAATGCTTTATGCCGGGCTGACATTTACTATTCCATTAACGCTAATTACCTTCGTCCTGGGATTAATTCTGGGATTCGTCGTGGCGTTAATTCGTTTATATGGGCCGGCGCCACTTAAAAGCGTGGTGCGCTTCTATGTCTGGATTATTCGCGGCACGCCGCTGCTGGTGCAACTGTTCCTTATTTTTTACGCTCTGCCGAATGCGGGTATTACGCTGGATGCCTTCCCGTCGGCGGTGATCGGCTTTACGCTGAACATTGGTGCCTATACCTCAGAAGTGATCCGCGCAACGCTGCTCTCGGTGCCGAAAGGCCAGTGGGAGGCGGCGCATTCCATCAGCATGAGCTGGAGCCAGTCGCTGCGCCACATCATTTTGCCGCAGGCGGCACGGGTGGCGGTACCACCGCTATCAAACACCTTTATTTCGCTGGTGAAAGATACCTCGCTGGCCTCGGTGATTACGGTTCCTGAAATGTTTCTCGCCGCACAGCGTATTGCCGCCGTCACCTATCAGCCGCTTATTCTTTATACCGAAGCCGCACTGCTCTATCTGCTGATCAGCTCCGTTTTATCGTATTTACAGTCGCAGTTGGAAACCCGATTAGAAAGAAATACCGTGGCTAAGGAAAATAATAATGATAACGCTATCCGGACTTGAGAAAAGTTTTGGCTCGCAGAAGGTCCTGCACGATATTTCTCTAAATCTTCCAGAAGGGAGCGTTACGGCATTAATTGGCCCTTCCGGCAGTGGGAAAAGCACCTTATTACGCTGCGTCAATTTACTGGAAATACCCCAGGCCGGAACGGTGAAAATTGGCAGTGAAGATATTTCATTTAACGGACACGCAAAGCCGAAGAAAAAAGACATCCGGCGGATTTGCCAGCAGACCGGCATGGTCTTTCAGAACTTTCAGCTATTCCCGCACTTAACGGTGCTGGAAAACATCACGCGTGGGCTGGTGGTAGTGCAGAAATGGCCCGTCGCCAAAGCCCGTGCGCGGGCGGAAGAGCTGCTCACCAAAGTTGGCATGCTGCACAAGCGCGACGCCTGGCCGGCGATGCTCTCCGGCGGCCAGCAGCAGCGCGTGGCGATTGCCCGTGCGCTGGCCCCGTCGCCGAAAGTTTTGCTCTGCGATGAACCCACTTCGGCGCTCGACCCTGAACTGTCGCTGGAAGTTGTCGCCGTGCTGCGCCAGCTCGCCCAGGAAGGCACCACCATGCTGATGGCGACGCACGATTTACGACTGGCGGCGAATATCGCCAACCAGGTCGTTTTTCTGGAGTCCGGGCACATCGTGGAGAGCGGCACATCGAAGGCCATCTTCACCCAGGCGAAGAAGACGCGAACCCAACTGTTTATTTCCACCCTAACCGACACCCTTCCCGATTCCTGGGAAATTTAAAACAACAACACGGCAACTCTTTAAGGAGCTAATGATGAAGGTATTAGTCACTGCACTACTGGCCACCGCCATCCAACTGAGCGTTTCTCATGCTGCGTTTGCGGCCAACGATCTGTCCAGTATCAAATCTGCCGGGGTGTTGAAAATCGGCACCGAAGGCACCTATCCACCGTTCACCTACCATGACGCTTCCGGAAAACTGGTGGGGTTTGACGTGGAGATTGGCCGTGAAATCGCTAAACGTATCGGTGCGAAGGCAGAGTTTGTCGAAGGCAAATGGGATGGCCTGATTGCCGGGCTGGACGCGAAGCGCTACGACGCGGTCATCAACCAGGTGTCGATCACCCCTGAGCGTCAGGCAAAATTTGATTTCTCCGAGCCTTACATCTCCTCCAAAGCGGTGCTGATCGTCAACAGCAACAACACGGCGATCAAGAGCTTCGATGACCTCAAAGGCAAGAAATCTGCCCACACCCTGACCAGTAACTATGCGCAGCTGGCGCGTAAGTACGGTGCGGAAGTGGTGGGCACCGATGGCTTCGATCAGTCCGTTTCACTGGTGGTGCAGGGCCGCGCGGATGCCACCATCAACGACAACCTGTCGTTCCTCGACTTCAAAAAACACAAACCGGATGCACCGGTCAAAATCGTGGCTTCACAAAATGATGCTGAGCAGGTCGGAGTGCTGATTCGTAAGGACAATCCAGAGCTGCAGCAGGCGATCAACAAGGCTCTCGACGGGATTAAATCAGACGGAACCTACCAGAAGATCTCCAACACTTACTTCGGGACCGATGTGTCGAAATAACGGGTGGGCCGCAGCGGTCATTGTACCGCTGTAGGTTTCGAAAAACGCAAAGGATAACAACGTAAAGGTTGTAAAAAAGGCAGCAGCCATACGGAGAGCCGGGGCTGACTGCTGCCAAAGGCAGTGCGGTTACTGCGCTTTTTCTTTGATTAACATTGCAAGGATAAAGAACACGGCGACGAAGGCGATGATGCAGTTAAAGCCCGTCGAGATACCGTAGCTGTCGGAGACCTGGCCGATGACCGAGCCAGCCAGCGCGCCGCCGAAGCCAGAGGCAACATAAATCAGCCCCATCACCGACCCGCTTTTGCTGGTCAAACGTGTGGCAATGGCTGCCGCCGTCGGGAACAGCACGGACATGGCGAAACCGAACAGCATAAACAGGTAGACGAACTCCACGACCAGCATGCGGCTAACGATGATGGAACCCAGCGACAGAATCGAGAACCAAATCAGCGTCCGGCGCTCGCCCAGTTTCAGGGTGATAAAACCGCCAATCACGCGGCCAATGGTGAACAGCCCGGCAAACGAGGAGATCACGTAGGCGGCTTTTGCGGCTTTACCAGCGGCGTCGAGATCGGCGATATCGAGTGCGGCATAGAAAATCGGGAAGAAGTTCAGGAACGCCGCTTCGGCCGCCACGTAGAACAGCAGGAAGGCGATCACGACCATGATGCGCTTCTGGGTCAGCAGCTCGATAAAGTCACTCATCTTCATGCTGGACTGGGCATTGTTCTCCATCTTCAACGTACTCAGAACTAGATAGTGTCGTCACAAGATTTTAGCCCAGAGAGCGATGCATCTGATCTGGACGGCAGCGAGAAATGAGGCCG
>NZ_CBFFRL010000314.1:0-3653 GCF_965644215.1 Phytobacter sp. V69 | reverse complement strand
ATTCAGGCAACCGTCTGTGGTGTTTGCAGAGCTAAGATTGGCGGCTTAGCGTTGCACTTCGGAGTTGAATCCGCCGAAAGCTTCAATTTCAATGATTACCCGCTGCGTTTCTCTTGCTCTTCTGGTTTCCGCAGCGCCGTCGGTTAATGCTGCGACGAACTGGATGGAGGCACGCGGTGATGCTATGGGTGGCACCGGCGTGGCATCCGCGCACTACGGTACAGCTGCTCTGTCTAACCCTGCTCTGTTAACTACGTCCGGACCAACCGATGATTTCAGCCTGGTGCTGCCATCGGTGGGCGCCCAGGTCTCTGACCCGGATAAAACCGTGGATAAAGCGGATGATGTTAAGGACCTCTGGGATCGTTTCGACAGCGCCGTCGCTAATCAGTCCGGTGTCAGCGAAAGCGCCGCGGCACTCAAGAGTAAGCTTCAGGATTTGAAAAACACACATGCGAACGGCCAGGTCGGGGCTTCAGTTATTGCAACTGTGCCGAACCAGACACTACCGTTCGCCGTTGTGGTGAAATCATGGGGTACTGTCTCTGTTGATGGTAAGGTCAGCGATCACGACCTGGAATACCTCGACAAGGTCGCCGATGGCACAATCCCCCCTTCTGCAGTGGATACTGACTCACTTACGTCAAGAGCCTACGGTCGTGCGGCTGTGATCACCGATGTCGGCGTGGCCATGGCGCATGAGTTCGAAACTGCAGGACATGCCTGGTCCTTTGGTATCACACCAAAATACCAGCGCGTTGACCTGTTTAACTACAACGTTTCCGTCAGTAATTTTGACAAAAACGACATTGACTCCAGCGAGTACCGCAATACCAAAACCGGTTTTAACGCCGACGTCGGTCTGTCCACAAACCTGAACGATAACTGGACTCTCGGTCTGGCCGTACAAAATATCATCCCCCGCTCAATCGATACCAAAGAAGTAAATGGTGAAAAGGGAACGTTCAAGATTAAACCGCAGGCCACTGCCGGCGCCTCATGGCACAACAGCTTCATCACAACCGCGCTCGATGTCGACCTGACTGAGGCGAGTGGTTTCACCAGTGATAATAAGCGTCAGTTTGCAAGTCTGGGTGCCGAGATTAATGCCTGGAACTGGATGCAGGTGCGCGCGGGTTACCGCCAGAACATGGCTTCCGGAGAAGGCAATGCTTTCACTGCCGGCCTGGGGTTCTCTCCGTTTGATGTGGTTCACCTGGATATCACGGGCATCGCAGGCACTGATCGTACCTACGGGGCGGTTGCACAACTTCAATTCACTTTCTGATCCAGCAAAATGAAGGGGCTGTTTACTGACAGCCCTGGAAGTCCTCAGGAGAACACTATGAAAAAACTCATTCTTTGCTCAGGTATCTCTTTTGTACTTATGGCTCTTGCTGGGTGTAGCCAGAACCAGCTCAATCAGTTTCAGCGGCAACTGTCAGATGTCAGCACGATGATATCACCTGGTGAACAGCATCCTTCTGAAAAACAGGCTGAACGTAATGAGATTGCCCAGGCATTCAGCCTGCCAGTCGGCGTAGATACTGCTGCACTACGCCTGAAGCAGCATTATGGTTTTCCTTCTGATGAAGACGTTTCAGCCGCAAGAAACAATGGTCAGGGAAATGCTGGCTGGTCAGCATCGGCAATTTCAGAAGGTGCCAGTTGGTCAGCCCAACCTGGGTCTTATTATCGCATGAGCCGGAACTGGGCAGCTAATGATCGTCTGACAATAGAAGTCACAGGCGGTGCTAAACGCAGCAACGTGACCGCAATTTATCGTTCCTCCAATCCGGAGCATCTTAAACCTGAATGGACCGCGCGCCTGTGGAAACAAATTCCGGAAGTCGCACGCGGTACGAAGGTTAGTCGGGAGGTCGGGCAATGAGCAAGTCACCTTCTCCACGGCCGCAGGAGACTGATATGTCCAGTTTACCAACTGGTGAAAATATCAAAGCCATTGAAAAGCTAATTAGCGATGCCTCAGAGGTTATTGCAAAGCGAGAGCGCTCAGTCAGACGTGCAGAACGAAATCTGGAAATAGCCGAAGACCACCTTGCAGACCTGGAAAATCAGAGAGATGAACTCGTCATAGCGAGCTGGGGAGATGCTCCCAATTGGCATGGAATATTTAATATGAGTGAGGATGCCTCAACTACCATGCGAGCATACCGTGATAAATGGGTCGGTACGATCGCAGGTCTGCGTCTGACTGCCTTCGGCAATATTTATACCGGACAGTCAGTTTACGGGGTTGGTTTCACAACAAAGTCTGAAGAAGAACTGGAGCAAACAATCCAGATGGTGGAGTTTGTTCTGCCGTATCTTATTGCTGATGAGCGAAAAGAAAAATCATTAATGATTTATAACTACCCCGCGGTGGACTGCTGCCACAGCTTCGTTTTTAATATCGAAACAGGTACATATGGCATCGCCACAGATCGCTTTATGTCACGTCAGGAAACGATGGAGTTTCCCTCACTGGAATTCGCACTTCGTCATCTCCAGGCAAACACCTTAATAGACGATGTAGATAAACTGAAAAGCCTGAACGATGAGGTGACGGAATGAAAGATGTGTACTGGGTAGTCGAAGCCAACGGGAAGGAAATTGGCGCTATGACACTGGATGAGTTTGAATACATCCACAAGTCCGTGAAGGCAAACTGGATGAACAGGATCGTTGCCGTTATCAGGTTTTTCTTTTTCCCTGCATATAAGAAAACAGGCCTGTACTGGCCTGAAATTGAAGAGGAAGTAAAAGCACTTTTGCAGGTCAGAACTGATGCTCCGCTAACCATTAAATTCGTTCGCGGAGAAATGCCAACTCAGATAAGACTACTATAGCGGCCAGTAGCAAGATGCTGCCTCATCAACCATTCAATCTCTATACCCAATAAAAAAGCCCCCGGGAGGGAGCTTTTTATTATTCAGGCGGCCTGATTCAGGACATGACGTAAACGACCGGGCCAGTTGCCCTGGTAATGCGCAAACGTATGCAACACACGACGGCGTTCATCGCAAAGAGAGTTGCCAATAACCACTTCACCTGGCACTCCACACAGCGTTAACTGAATATAAGCCATCCCCGCAGCCAGCGGATCGATATCAGTAGCTGAAACCCACAAATACCGGTGTGGTGAATAACCGGCATCGCGCAGCACAGTGGCAAATGCGAGCGCCATACATCCCGCGCCACAGGCTGGCTCCGCCAGGGTAATAAAAGGCTTGTCCGCAAAATTATCAGCAACGTTGCCGAGCTGCATGCGCGCCATCATGATGCCCACATCCCATGGGGTAAAAAACTGACCACGATATTTATCACCCAGTTCAAGCTGCATGAAAACCTGTCCAAGAAAATCCCCCGGTGAATCATCCAGCCCATTGACTACATGGGCCAGCAATTCTGCCATACGGACTACATCCTTCTTTTCATAACGTGCAACTATGCGCAGATATTTCTGCTCCCGCTTTTCGCAGAAACTGAGGGCATTCTGAAGAGCAATAACGCTGCAACTGATGAAGTCTTCAAAAACCTGATGTCGATGGTGATAACGAGCAGTCTGGTTGAAAATGTTAGCAGCAATGGAATAGTGACCCACCCCAGCAGCTGAATTTTGACCCTGGGGTTAAGCTGCTCTCTCTGAAAGG
>NZ_CBFFRL010000313.1:0-3714 GCF_965644215.1 Phytobacter sp. V69 | reverse complement strand
ACTCTCAGAGTCTGGACTGAGTACGCCCCTATGGGGCGTTATCAATGCCACCTGCTATGCAGGTGGTTTTTTACGCATGCGTAAAAAAGGCCCTTATTACATCAGAACGTTTCCCAGTTCTCGCTGCTATGTGCCATAGCAGGACGCTGAGTACTGACGGTCTTGGTTGGTGTTGAAGACGATTTGACTGACCGGCTTGCGCTGGCGGTGTTCACCCGGAACGCACCTACCGCTTCGGTCAGACGCGCCGCCTGCTCTTCCAGAGAACCCGCTGCCGCCGAGGCTTCTTCTACCAGCGAGGCGTTCTGCTGGGTGACGTTATCCATCTCGGTAATGGCCTGGCTAACCTGGGTGATACCTTTGCTCTGCTCATCGGATGCGGCGGCGATTTCCATCATGATATCGGTAACGCGTTTCACCGCGGTCACGATCTCATCCATCGTTTCACCTGCCGCCACCACTTCACTGGAGCCTTTATCAATCAGGTGTACCGACTCGCTGATCAGCGCTTCAATCTCTTTTGCTGCCTGTGCGCTGCGGCTTGCCAGCGTACGCACTTCACTTGCCACCACGGCAAAGCCACGCCCTTGCTCACCGGCACGTGCGGCTTCCACGGCGGCGTTCAGCGCCAGGATGTTGGTCTGGAAAGCAATGCTGTTAATCACTGCCGTAATTTCAGAAATTTTCTTCGAGCTGGAAGAGATATTGCCCATGGTCTGCACCACGCCATCAACAATCTCACCGCCTTTCGTGGCTTTGCCCGAGGCATCGCGCGCCAGGCTGCTGGCATGATGCGCGTTATCCGCGTTCTGTTTCACGGTCGCCGTCAGCTCTTCCATGCTGGCAGCGGTCTGCTCAATTGCTGCGGCCTGCTGCTCCGTACGTGAAGACAGGTCGGTGTTGCCGGCAGAAATTTCGCTGGTGCCGCGATAAATTTCCTCTGCGCCGTCACGCACCGTGGTGACGGTTTTCACCAGTGAATGCTGCATCAGCTGCAGATCATGCGTCAGACGACCAATTTCGCTGCGACCGCTGCTTTCTTCCGCAACGGTAAGGTCGCCTGCGGCGATGTGTTCGATACGCTGGGCCGCACGCTGCAACGGATTAATCACCACACGACGCAGCACGGTAAAGGTGATGACCGTTAAGAACAGTGCGACAGCAAAGGCGCCAGCCATAAAGATCAGGCCCAGTTGAGTACGCTGATGCGCCTGCTCGCCGAGACGGGTCGCGCGATCGCTACGAATCTGAATCGCTTTAAGCAGGTATTCATTGAACGCGCTGTCTAACACGCGCGCATGTTCATTTTCATGGTTGATGATGGCTTCAAACATGCCGTTTTTGGCATATTTCAGCATCGGCTGCATGCCGTCGTAATAGGCGTTAAAGCGGCTGGTCAGTTCGCCATCCAGCGCCACGTCTTCCGGGGTTTTTACCACCCGGGTCATATAGGTATTAAAGCCATCTTGCGCTTGCTTGATGCGTTTTTCCGCATCGGCAATGTTCTTTCTCATTTCATCCATTTCCGCGATGCGGCTGGCCGCCCCGGCATGGATCAGGCTGATACGTGCGATACGTAAGTTGTTGGAACTGTTAGACAACCCCATGCGAACCTGGATTTCTTGCGTCACGTCCTGCTGATCTCTGTCAGCCTGCATCAAAAAGTACCCTGCCAAACCGGAACTCAACGCAAATAACAGCAAAATGCCACCCAGGATGGCTGAAAATAGGGGAACCAAGCGAATATTGTGCATAAATCCAATGCCTTGCTGTCTGTGCATCGCTGCTGTTTTATCCATGGCTATCGACTCTCTTTTTGTAAGATGCGTAAAACACGCCTGTAGGACAGGTATCGGCAATTGTGGGATTTATGTTACGGAGAAAAACGTCAGGCGGGTCACAGAATCAAACATTGAAAATGCCAGCGGCTCAGCCGCTGGCCAGCGGTCACCTATTTGTCACCGAAATGGATTACAGTGCGAATGGATTTACCTTCGTACATCAGATCGAACGCTTCGTTGATCTGAGCCAGCGGCAAACGGTGGGTAATGAACGGGTCGAGACGAATTTTGCCCGCCATTGCATCTTCCACCATACCCGGAAGCTGAGTACGTCCTTTTACGCCACCGAAAGCAGAACCGCGCCACACGCGACCGGTTACCAGCTGGAACGGACGGGTTTTGATCTCCTGGCCCGCACCGGCCACACCGATGATGACGCTCTCGCCCCAGCCTTTATGGCAGCACTCGAGCGCAGAACGCATCACGTTAACATTACCGATACATTCAAAGCTAAAATCCACACCGCCGTCGGTCAGTTCAACGATCACATCCTGAACCGGCTTTTCGTAATCTTTTGGATTCACGAAATCGGTCGCACCCATCTCTTTTGCCAGGGTGAATTTATCCGGGTTAGTGTCTACTGCAATAATACGCCCGGCTTTGGCCTGCACCGCGCCCTGAATCACCGCCAGGCCGATACCGCCCAGACCGAACACCGCCACAGTGTCGCCCTCTTTCACTTTCGCCGTGTTGTGTACAGCGCCAATGCCAGTGGTCACGCCGCAGCCCAGCAGGCAAACTTTGTCCAGCGGCGCCTGAGGGTTCACTTTCGCCAGCGAGATTTCCGCGACGACGGTGTATTCGCTAAACGTACTGGTACCCATGTAGTGATAAATCGGCTCACCGTTATAAGAGAAGCGCGTGGTGCCATCCGGCATCAGGCCTTTACCCTGGGTCGCGCGAACGGCCTGGCAGAGGTTGGTTTTCCCGGATTTACAGAACTTACACTCGCCACATTCAGCGGTGTACAGCGGAATGACATGGTCGCCCGCTTTCAGGCTGGTCACCCCTTCACCCACTTCCACAACCACACCACCGCCTTCGTGGCCCAGTACCGCTGGGAAGACACCTTCAGGATCATCACCGGAAAGGGTAAATGCATCCGTGTGGCAAACGCCGGTGTGGGTGATGCGAACCAGAACTTCGCCTTTTTTCGGCGGTGCGACATCAATCTCAACAATTTTGAGCGGCTGACCCGGCCCAAACGCAACAGCAGCACGTGATTTCATCAGACTCTTCCTTTTTATGTGTACGTTAATGTTTATTTTAGATAAGAGCGCAAAAGATGACCGACTTCCGCCATGCGGACAGCACGCTGATCGGAAGTTGTGTCGCCACTGACCAGTTCATCTTTCAGGTGTATTTCGACCATTTCACCCATCAGACCGTTAGCCGCACCCCGTACGGCAGCAATCTGTTGCAGGATAGCAATGCAGGGATCGCCGTTTTCCAGCGCGCGCTCCAGTGCGTCGACCTGCCCACGGATGCGACGAACCCGGGTGAGAATACGTTTTTTGTCTTCAGGTGAATGCGGCATAACCACTCCTTATATACTATAGGGGGGTATGGTACATGATTTGGTGTGCGGGTGTAAAATTGAAATTTCACCTATGGTCAGTGCATGCGCCCCTCATATCAATGAGTGGCGTTCCGGTTGGCAGAGCTGTAAGTATTGCTTACTCCCCTTGTATTCAATATATTTCGAAAGTTATATGCTCAATCCAGCCATATCGGTCGCAGAGAGAAGGATATATTATAAAAAGTCAGAAGAAACATTTACTGAATATAAAAACGAACACCGCGAATTCAGATAATAAGTGCAACGCTCGGACATGATTGTGGAGAGTGTAGGAGGAAGGGTTAACTACCGATA
>NZ_CBFFRL010000312.1:0-3717 GCF_965644215.1 Phytobacter sp. V69 | reverse complement strand
GCGGGCATCGTGAAAAGTCTATGTCAAAGAAAGGGTTATGTTCTCATAATTGACGATTAAATCGCACCTTCCTTAAAGGGCTATTTCATTGTGACCAGAGATGAATTACATATTCTCATGGATTATTTAGCTAATAATTGCATCTTCATGTTTTCCATTACTATCACAGCAAAACTATACAAGATGAGCTCAACGAAGAATGGGGCACTCGCTTCTTTGAGAACTTCGATGCTCATCGGATTTCGACGAATGTTGTAGAACCTTGAATGGTCGATATTTATTCAGACCTATGTGTTGATGATGGCGGAGACGTTTGATCCTAAGTGCCTATTCTGTACGTCGTCAACTGGTCGTTTTCCGCTATCTCTTCGGCAATCCCCAGCTCAACCAGCTTTTTGACATCCTTCCGGGCGGTATTGTCAGACACGCCCAGCGCGGCAGCTATTTCCGTAACGGCAAACAGCTTGCCCGGCGTTGCCATCATGACGTTAACAAGCGTAATCTGGCGCTGTGTCAGTTTCGACAACAGACCGCTTTTATACAGCTTCGCATCAAGCTGCGCCGCAGTCATTACCAACCCTTCTACGTGCTCCAGCAGTTGCTTAACGGCACGGCGTACAACCTGCGCCTGGTAGTCAATGCTGTACGTCAGATCCATGCCGTCCGTTTCCGTGTACTGGTAACTATGGGCGTACTGAACCGGAGCCGCGTGCAGCAGCTGGCTAATTGAGATATACCGGAAAGCCTCATAACCCGATTTCAGCATAAACCAGTAAAACAGGCCGCGACTGGTACGCCCGTTTCCGTCCCTGAATGGGTGTTCATGTGCGATCATGAAATGCAGGATGCAGGCCTTTACCAGCGGGTGAACGTAGGGTTCGGCACTGTTCACGAAATCGCATACCGCTTGCAGGCGCTCTGGCAGGCTCGCAGCAGCTGGCGGCTGGTGAACAATGTTATTGTCGTAATCAGCGATCACAACGTCATCAGTCGTGCGAAGTTCGCCAGGCTGGTACTTCTCATCGTTGATGTCACGCATTCCTATCTCATGGAAATTGCAGATAAGGTCTGGTGTCAGTTCACGATTAAGCAAATGCGGGATGTCAGCCATTAACCGCGCATTACCGGCGATCATGTGCTCGTCTTCGGTACGTGGCCGTCTGCCTGTCTCAAGCATGGTACGCGCCACCAGCGTTGTGGTGTTCGCTCCCTCTAACTGGGAAGAGGTGATCGGCTCGTCGAGCTGCAATTGATGCAGTTCAGCGCCAGCACCGCGCAGGCGTTGGACAATCTCGGCCAGTGCTGCGCGGGTTGTGAATTTGTCTACCATTTCGCACGCTGATGCGATGCACGGTGTGGTTGCAAACCCCGCCTTCTCGCCCTTCTCGTTGGAATAGGAGATCGGCATCAATGCAGCGTTACGCGCCCGACGGGTAAGCGTCCAGGCAAGCGTTGCATTCTCTCCCCGCCCCATGCGACGGCAAAATTCATCAAACGGTAGGTAGCGCCCTTTATCGTCCAGAACGCGGTTGTACTGCTGGTGGGTTTCCAGATCTGTCCATGTGAGCTGGGAAAGCGGGATCAGTGTCGGCGGTCGTCTTATAGTCATCGCACTATCTCAATTTAAATCAACATTGAGATAGTCTACTCTTGGGCACGATACCCTGCAACCCTTTCTATATCCCAGAAATGATAAAGGGCACCCTTTCGGATGCCCCTTACCATAATCATTACTGCATACTACAAATTCGAATTTGCATTGTTTTACAACCTTGCGTGGTTGCCTTCTCCGCTCCCGAAGGGGGCATACATTTCGATCCTTACGATCTGGCCGTATGTGATCCTATCCACGTAATATGTACATGCGCCCGAATGGGACAATTTACGAACGTTGATAATGTAGGTGCGGATGGCGTACCTGGATAGGTTAAAAAAATAACAGAGTATATGCAGGCGATTAATGGTGCAACTCGATAAAACCCTACAGTTTCCAATGACCATAGAGCTTATCGTATTTATTCTGCTAACTCCGAATACTAAAGTATTCCCATTTTTTTAATTTCATCAACCCAGGGGCGAAATTCTACCAGTAAATTATCATATAATTTTTCGTCGCTGATCGACCCGAAATTATCCATTGCAAAAAAGTGTGTGTTATCAACCCGGCGGTCCGTAAAGTCATCCAGATTTTTGAGAATACCGTAACTTGAGCCACCCAGGCCGACAAACTTCCAGAAGATGGGGTAGTTAGCAGAACGACGGATTGCATCTTTAATCGCCCGGGTCTTGCTGATGCCGCCATCAGTAATAAATACAACATAAACAGGGATTTTCGAGTCTTTAAAGTAGTCGACAATTTCTTCCATTACCGGGGGCTCATTGTTTGTCCCACCAAGTCCCGGCAGGTTCTCCCAGGCAGAACGCTTTCCAGACCCACGAATGGCCTGAATATAATTGTCCAAATTGTCCAGAGTGACATTTGGATACTTCTTATGCTTCTCTCCAAACCCCCAGACATCCATCTCACCATCGTCATCGAACTGGGCTGCAAGAACGGCGATACGGTCCAGCACGGACTGAACATTGCCCTTACTGAACTGGCCGCTCATTGAACCGGACGCGTCAAGAACAAACGCTACTGCTGCCTCCAGTGTGTCCAGTTTATTTTTAGTAAGGCTGACTGAGGCCTTTTTAGCGAGACTGACAAGTCGTGGAGATTTGGTTTCAAGTTTCTTTTCCAGACTGATACGAGCTGGTTGCGGGGCTGACTGTGCTACATCAACGCCATAACTAATGGCCAGGGGCTCAAGCCCGCCGTTGAAACCATGGCCAAGCGCCCGGAGCTTCCAGTTGCCGTTATGGCGATACACTTCCGCCACGATAATAGCTTTCTCGCTGCGCCCTGCTGTTTCTGGATCAAACGATGTGATACCGGGAACCTGAAGATTCAGAAACTGTAAGCCTGTAATGGTATCGTTTCCGTCAATTACGAGCGTTATGGATATTTTCTGAACAGTCGGGGAAACGCGGTTAAGTTCAATATGAACGCTTGATTGCTGCGTCCCTGGCGCCAGTTTTACAGCACCCTCTGGTGAACTCAGATTATTGAAAAAGATGAAATCATTATCACCGCTCACCTTACCTTGTGCGTTGAGCATGAAAACACAGGTGTCGGGTTCACCGTTAAAACCGGGAAGTACCGGATATCGCAGATTGAGCGTGATTGATGATGAGGATAGAAGGATATTTTGACCTGACTGTAATTGCATGGCTCTGTTCCTTGTTTAATAACCGTAATCTCTGCCACCCCTTACGCGGGTTCTGGCCTGAAGCGCTGAAATACACTCATCGCGCTTTTGCTTGTTCGAGAAGTCGATGCGTCGGGACCCGAAATCACCATGTATATAGAAGTTGACACCTTTCTCGCGTGTAATATTGGATATTTTTCGAATCTCAATACTGTCCTGCTCGCCCATTCTGCTCAAAAACTTGAGACGGAGTCGATCACCCAATCCCATATTGTCTATATCTGCTGGAAGTATTATCGTTCTGTCATTGTCATTAAAAATGACGCCGAAGTATTCAATGGCAATCCGTTCCGCCATTTTTTTTATTGGCCAGATCATTACAACTGGATAGAGAGGGCGGATTCAACTCCGAAGTGCAACGCTAAGCCGCCAATCTTAGCTCTGCAAACACCACAGACGGTTGCCTGAA
>NZ_CBFFRL010000311.1:0-3729 GCF_965644215.1 Phytobacter sp. V69 | reverse complement strand
GCGGGCATCGTGAAAAGTCTATGTCAAAGAAAGGGTTATGTTCTCATAATTGACGATTAAATCGCACCTTCCCTAAAACGCAATAGTGATACTTTTATTCCAGTGGGCGGGAGTCACCACCAGCTGGTTATTTTCACGTTGAAACGTGGGTAATTCAGTCGCTAACGGGCTGTCCGTTGGCATCGCCTGCACCGCGCACACCAGCCAGTGCGTTCCCGGTAAAAGCTCGCCTTTAAGCTGCGGGATAGCCGCGCACTGGGCAAACATGATGCTGCTATTGGGCGGTGTTACCAGGCAGTCCGGCTCGCGCGGCAGGTCGGGCGACAAGTCATAAATCATGCTGCTCCCGTTTTCCGCCTCCACCCGACAGCCCGCTTTCCCTTCATGCCGGGCAAACTGGTGCGGCGCTTTCATTACCGCAAAGCCCCCTTCCACGCTCTGCAACGTGCGGGCCGTTTCAACGCGGTGCACGCGGACATGCCAGTCGTCGCAGGGAATCAGCCAGGTTGAGACATGTACGTCATGCCAGACTGACCAGCGTGAAAAAATGTGGTCGGCATGGATGCTCACCTCTTCGCACTCACGGCGGCCGCGGAAATAGTTATCGCCTTCGCTCAGTAATAGCATGGAGTCGCTGGCAGCATGCTTGATGCCGTAGCGCCCGCGTTCGATGGTAAAACCAAAGGCGCTGGAGTAAGCGAATTTGGTGTATTTGGCCTCGGTGTTGACGTAATTGTTCAGCTCCAACTGCCCGGATGTCAGCATATAGACGTGCCGGGACGCCGCGCTGTGCACCAGGATTTGCTGGGCATGAGGAACGACACGTTGCGCGGCAAGCTCCGGCAACGGCAGCTCTTCGGCCTGCCAGAAGGCGTGGCTTTCCGGCAGCGCCAGAACCAAAAACACTTTCAGCGCCCAGTAAGGCGAACCCGGCGAGTTGTAGTCTTCGCACATGGCCAGATTGGGGTAGGCAAACCCCAGCGTCAGAATGCCATCGCGATCGAAAATAGGCTGACGCAACCACCAGCGCAGATGGCGGAGGATTAGCCCCTTCACCACGCCCGGCGAGAACGTATTCAGGCCGGCAAATGCCACCGCACTCCAGAACGCCACCATCGCAAAACGGTACGTCAGGCTACGGCCAAACGGCACGGATTCACCGCCCGACGCGGACATATAGATAAAGTCGCGGGCGAATAACTCCGCCCTTTCACGCAGACAGGCGGCGCGGCCTGGGTCATCTTCGCCATTGAGCGTGGCGTAAATCAGCCCGTAGAAATGAAAAGCCATCGAGATGTAGTAATCTTTGGGCCGACCCGGACCGTCCGAGTACCAGCCATCGCCCAGATAGTAGGCTTCCATCAGGTTAAAGCGCCGTTCGATGGCCTCGCGATCCCACGGCAACCCCGCGCGTTTGAAGCCCAGTTGCACCAGAATGGCGAAGTAATTCCAGTTGCTGTCCGGCATCTGCGCGTCGCTGATTTGATTAAGCCAGCGATGCAGATTGTCCCGCTCCTGAGCAGAGAAGCGACTCAGACATGTATCCTGCAACAGCGCGAGCCCGAGTCCCCAGGCCGCCATCTCGACCAGGCGCTGATCGTATGGCCCGGTATCCCCCCAGTAGCCGCTGCTTTGCGGATCGGTGCCGAGCTTCAGCGCCGTGATGTATTTTTCACTCAGCGGCAGTGCTTCACCGCCCGCCAGCAGAGGGAAGATCCCCCACATCGCCCGGGATAACCCCTCCATTTCGGCAATCTCCGCGCCGTAATGCGCACAGGTTTCGCCCAGCGAAAATCCCGAACGCCCCGCCGGAAACTGCTTATCCAGCGCGCTCAGCATCGTCTTAAGCGCTGCTGACACATCGCTACGTGAAGACAATGGAATTGATTTTTTTCCTTCAGCCATCTGCATCGGTTCACCCTCCGGTAAGTGGCTAAAGAATAGTGAATCGATAGAGTAGTGAAATGTTACCCCGGTCACACTGGCGAATTTTCAGCGAACCAGTAGTTGAGGAAATTTAAAATGGTGGTTTATAACAGCAGGTAACAGGACCAAAATTGAGAATGGTTGCACTATGGCTGAACCCTGGCATGCGGAACGTCTGGAACTGATCTCGCTAAACGACGCTATCGTGTCGTTTAGCCGACTGTTTGCCAATACCGTGCGCTACCATCACTGGCATCAATGCCTTGAGCTGCTGTACGTGGAAGAGGGATTTGGCGTGGTGATGGTCGATAATCGCCAGTACACCATGCGCCCCGGCAGGCTATTTTTCTTCCCGCCGTTTACGCTGCACAAAGTGATGGTGGATGAGCAAGCGCAGAACAGCTACCGGCGCACCATCATCCATGTGGATCATCGGGCCATCCTCAAACTATTCCGCGACTTCCCACATAACCAGCGGCGGTTGCAGCGCCTCTCGGTGCGCGGTGGGCAGGCCGTGGTGATGGATGCGGCGGATATTCATACCCATATCGATCACCTGTTTAGCCGCTATGCACAGCAGGCCGCCATCGCCAGTCTCAATAGCGAGCAGGTCGCCTGTTTACTGTTAACCCTGCTGAACATGCTGCCGGAAGAGAACGAAAAAATGCCGGAAGATCTCACGGGAATTGCCACGCCGGTGATGTTCTGGCTGGAAGAGAATTATCAGCAGAAATTTAGCCTCGCCCGGCTGGCAGAGGATTTGGGCAAATCGCGCAGCTATGTATCGCGCCGTTTTCTGTTTGAGACCGGCGAGCACATTCACCAATATCTTAATACCATCCGCCTGCGAAAAGCCTGTGAATTACTGCTGCACAGTATGCGAAGCATCGGCGACATTGCCAGCGAGGCAGGATTTTCTGATGTGACCTATTTTATTAGCGCGTTCAAAAAAGGGATTGGCGAGACGCCCTTACAGTATCGGAAAAACCACGTGACCCGCTTCGCTCAGAAGCAATAGCAATATTATATACGGAACCCGTCTTGCCATTACCCCTGCGATATGAAAGGTTATAGTCTTTCTATGTTACCAGGGTAAATCACGATGACGGCATTACACGTATTTCAACGCCCACAGACAACCGAACCCATACAATCGCTTTCCCGCTTTGACGACATCCGCACCTTTCTTTCCCAGGCCGGTATCGTGCTTGAACGCTGGGATGTTAGCGGCGTTGATAAAGGGACCAATGGAGCACAGCTGCTGGCGCAATTTCACGACAGTATCGAAGCATTAAAACAGCGCGAAGGCTACCAGTCGGCGGATGTTATTGCGCTGACGCCAGACCATAAAGACCGCATCGCGCTGCGGGAAAAATTCCTCCAGGAGCATACGCACAGTGAAGATGAAGTGCGCCTGTTTGTGCATGGTAGCGGCACGTTCTTCGTGCCAGCCGGGGACCTGGTGGTAAAACTGGTCTGCCACGCGGGAGATTTGCTGCGCGTTCCGGCCAATACGCCGCACTGGTTTGACAGCGGTGAACACCCGGATTTTGTCGCCATCCGCATCTTCACCAATCCGGAAGGTTGGGTTGGCCATCTGACCGGTCGCAGTACTTTTTATTGAGATATTGCAGGGCGCGTTTCCACGCCCTGTGACCTTATTTTGGCCGTAGGCCGCCGCACCAAAAAAAGAATGGTGTGGTTTTGGCGTATAGCGTCAGCAATATTTAGGCTGTGTCCCTTAATCACCTGAGTTATAGTAACTGTCTTTTTCAACAACATATTGAACTATGGCTCGCTACG
>NZ_CBFFRL010000310.1:0-3756 GCF_965644215.1 Phytobacter sp. V69 | reverse complement strand
GTCATGATAATAGGGCCTTCTGATTAGAAGGCCCTATTATCAATGATTTTTATCCTCGTGACGACACTATCTAAGGTCTTTCCACCACGCCATAAAAATTCTTCTTATTTAACCTGTTCTTTATGTTCAATTTTACAGCGAACCAGATTTAAGACAATAGCTACCATAAAGCCCCGTTAGTGGTACAAGCAACAAGCGGAGCGTAGCGACTTCATTAGATTGTCAGAGAGATCACACCTTATCAGGGTGCTCGTGTACCGTCAGGAGCGTGAGCGAAGCGCTGGCAGAGCCTGCATATCGTGTGCAGGTACGTTTACCACTATTCACCTGTTTACGTAGCCACAAGGCCGCACATCGGGCTTAAAATGCGTATGATCAGTCTGTTTTGGTATAGGTTTAGAGACGGCGGCACGTCTTCCAGCTTCAAAGGGGGCATACTGGCGTATGCAGTACAAGGTTGAGCCTGGTAACTACTTGCCACTGCGTGCTAACATACCAAAGCCATTAACAAACACAGTGGCTTTTGTACGTGATGAAGAATTGACATTTTCTACTGGTCAATGAGACGGGTTTTTCACACTAACTCATTGATTTAAAAGAAAATAAGGTACTGAATGCCGAAGGCCGGACTCGAACCGGCACGTATTTCTACGGTTGATTTTGAATCAACTGCGTCTACCGATTTCGCCACTTCGGCACAGAAGGGGATGCTGATAGCGGGTTGCATTATACCTGTTGCAGATCCCGGCGCAAGCATTCCCCCGCCTTGCCGCGTCTAAATGCCGAAAAAATCGACACATCTCCCCTGCGCTCCCTGCTATCTGGAACGCTTCTCGCAAAACGCTGCAACGTGACGGCGGTGGTTTACATTTGTCGCGTCTTGTTATCTGATCCTGTTACGGGTTGTTGCCATTCACCACATCCATAGCTCAGGACAAGACATGCGTTTCTATCAGGTTGAGCCCACGCTGGAGAACTACTGGCGCGGTATAATCCTCTTTGGCAAAAATGTCGCTTCCTACAAATTCGCGCTGGCTCATGCGCTGTACGACATGAAGCGCGACGGCAGTGACCTCATCCTGCTGGAAGATCTCGCCATCCCGTTCAGCCAGCATCTGTGTCGCCATCTGGCACAGGCACCAAAGCAAATCACCTCTGCCAAAAGCCAGTATCTCGACGCCTGTCGTGGGTTTAACGCACAGGAAATCGATCAGGATGCATTAACAGCCGCCACGGTACGTTTCGGGTTTAACAACGTTATCGATGCCTTTCACAACGTCAATCAGGGCGAAATCGAAAAGCGCTTTTTTATCGATGAGCGCAAAACCCACAAAGGTATTCGCCTGACCACGCATTTCCATCAGCTCACCGAACGCCAGCAGTATCAGAACCTGATGTTCGAGACGGATACGCGCTGGAAGCTGGTTGAACAGGCCTGGGCGATGGGTGTTTCACGCAACCTCATTACGGTGGAGTACGACGAACAACAACAGATACTGTTCAGCACACAGAATACCCGCCGGGTCGACATCACCAGCTGTCGCGACAGCCTCAACGGTTATCAGAAAGGCCGCTGCTTTTACTGCTATGCGCCCATCAGCCTTGAACCGGGCAATGACAACCTGGCCGATGTCGACCACTTTTTCCCGTGGATGCTGCGCGATAAGGTGAAGAACGTGAACGGCGTCTGGAACCTGGTGCTGGCCTGTAAATACTGTAACCGCGGGGAGCAGGGCAAATCGTCGCGCATCCCGTCGGTCAAACTGCTGCAGCGCCTGCGCGATCGCAATGAGTACTTTATTACCAGCCACCTCCCGCTACGCGAAACGCTGATGCGCCAGACCGGCATCACCACCGCTTTGCGGGATGATTTTCTGTCAAATGTCTGGAACACTGCCCGCGTAAACTTACTCCACCAATGGGAGCCAAAGGCCGCCGGGCCGGATACCTTCTGATGACCATTAACTTTTATCAAAACCATGCGCAGGCGTTCTTTGCCGACACCATCGGCGTCGATATGTCGTCGCTCTACGCCCCTTTTATCGCGCATCTTGCCCCTGGCGCGTGCGTGCTGGACGCCGGATGCGGTTCCGGGCGCGACAGCCGTGCATTTCTGGAGATGGGCTATCAGGTCGAGGCCTTTGATGCGTCGTCCGAAATGGTCCGTCTGGCCTCGCAACACAGTGGGCTGGCGGTAAAACAGATGACCTTTAGCGATGTCTATGCCATAAACCGTTACGACGGCATCTGGTGCTGCGCATCGCTGCTGCACGTTGAAGCGCACGCCTTGCCGCAGGTGATGCACACGCTGGCGCAGGCGCTGAAACCTGGCGGTATCTGGTACGTCTCGTTCAAATATGGCGAACAGGAAAGAGAAAAAGAAGGCCGCCATTTCAGTGACTTAACCGAATCAGGCCTGACCGCGCTGGTCAGCCCGTTAGCGGATATTCAGGTGGTGTCGATGTGGACGACGCAGGATAAACGCCCGGATCGCGCGGAAACCTGGCTTAACGCCTTGTTACGCAAAGATTAACTCTGCCACTCTGACTATCCTCTACACTCAAATCTCAACCATCATGAGTGAAAGGCGATGTCGATTATCAAAAGCTATGCCGCTAAAGAAGCCGGGGCAGACCTGGAACTGTTTGAGTATGACGCGGGAGAATTGGGTCAGGAAGACTTTGAAGTGCAAGTGGATTATTGCGGGATCTGCCACTCGGATTTGTCGATGATCGACAACGAATGGGGCTTCTCTCAATATCCGCTGGTCGCCGGGCATGAAGTAATTGGACGGGTGGTGGCGCTGGGTAGCGCTGCGCAAAACAAAGGGCTGAAAGTCGGCCAGCGCGTGGGCATCGGCTGGACGGCGAAAAGCTGCGGCCACTGCGACGCTTGTATCAACGGCGACAATATCAACTGTCACGAAGGGGCGGTGCCGACCATCCTCAACCGTGGCGGTTTTGCCGACAAGATTCGTGCGGGCTGGCAATGGGTGATCCCGCTGCCGGATACCATTGATGTCGAGACCGCCGGGCCGCTGCTTTGCGGTGGTATCACCGTGTTTAAACCATTGCTGATGCACCATATCACCGCCACCAGCCGTGTCGGGGTGATTGGCATTGGCGGGCTGGGGCATATCGCCATCAAGCTGCTGCACGCGATGGGCTGCGAGGTGACGGCGTTCAGTTCGAACCCGGCGAAAGAGGCCGAAGTACGCCTGATGGGCGCGGATTATGTAGTGAACAGCCGCGATCCGGAAGCCTTGAAAGCACTGGCGGACCAGTACGATTTGATTATCAACACCGTGAATGTCGATTTGCAGTGGCAGCCGTATTTTGAGGCGCTGGCCCACGGCGGTGCGTTCCATACGGTGGGTGCCGTGCTGAAACCGCTGGAGGTTCCGGCCTTTACGCTGATTGCGGGGGACCGCAGTGTGTCCGGTTCCGCGACCGGTACGCCGTTCGAGCTGCGTAAGCTGATGAAGTTTGCCGGCCGCGCGAAGGTTGCGCCAACGACCGAGATGTTCCCGATGTCGCAGATTAACGAAGCGTTGCAGCACGTGCGTGACGGGAAAGCGCGTTACCGCGTGGTGTTGAAATCGGATTTCTGATGTGCCATAAACCTTCTCCCGCTATGGGGGAAGGTGTTCCCTCGCCCTTCATTAACTTCATTTCACTTTGTAGCGAATTCAGATAATAAGTGCAACGCTCGGACATGATTGTGGAGAGTGTAGGAGGAAGGGTTAACTACCGATAA
>NZ_CBFFRL010000309.1:0-3758 GCF_965644215.1 Phytobacter sp. V69 | reverse complement strand
GTCATGATAATAGGGCCTTCTGATTAGAAGGCCCTATTATCAATGATTTTTATCCTCGTGACGACACTATCTAGAAGTCAGTGTTTTTGACGGTGAGGCAATAAAAAAACAGGGCCGAAGCCCTGTTTTTCACGCATATAATAACGAGGTCTGCTGATTAGAACTGGTAAGTTACACCCAGAGTAACCTGATCTGCGGTACCAACCCAAGAGTAGTACTGGCTGTCTTTGTCATCCAGCAGGTTGATACGGTAGTCGCCGTATACGTTGAAGTTCTTGTTGAAGTAGTAGTACGCACCAACAGTTACGTATTTAGCCAGGTCGTTAGATACGGAGTTACCGTTGTCATCCAGACCAAGTGCTTTGCCTTTGGACTGAACGTAAGACACGGACGGACGCAGGCCGAAGTCGAACTGGTACTGAGCGATAACTTCAAAGTTCTGAGTTTTGTTAGCAACAGAGTTGTCGCCGTTAACGTCAGTCAGGATGCTGGTGTTACGGGTTTCTGCATACACAGTTGCCAGGTAAATGTTGTTCGCGTCATATTTCGCGCCAATTGCCCAAGATTCTGCTTTAGCACCTTTACCGTCTTCTTTCTGGTATTTGGTACGGTTGGAATTGCTGTACGCACCAATCACGCCGAAGCCTTCAGCAAAGTCGTAACCAACAGAAGTACCGAAGCCATCGCCGTTACCACGGAATTCATCGCTCGGGCTACGGTCATTTTTCCCCTGATACTGCAGAGCGAAGTGCAGGCCATCGGCCAGACCGAAGAAGTTGCTGTTACGGTAGGTCAGAACGCCAGTAGCACGGCTGGTCAGGTAGTTATCGGTTTTACCGCCACCCCAGGTTTCGCCAGAGAAGGACGGAGCCATATCGGTGTAGGATTCTACATCGTAAACCACGCCGTAGTTACGGCCGTAGTCTAAGGAGCCAGCGTCAGCAATTTTAACACCAGCGAAAGCCAAACGAGTTACGTTAGTCTGGTTGCCTTCTGCCTGGTCTGCTTTAGCACGGTATTCCCATTGGCCGTAACCGATAACATCGCTGTTTACCTGAGTTTCGCCTTTTAAGCCGATCTGGCCGTATGAGGAATCCTGGTTAGAGGTGCTGTCGCCAGAAGTGGTGAAGCCGTGCTCACCAACAACTTTACCGTACAGGTCCAGTTTGTTGCCGTTTTTGTTGTAAACTTCTGCAGCGTTGGCTGCACCAGCTACCAGCAGGGCAGGGATAACCACTGCCAGGATATTGCGCTTCATCATTATTTATTACCCTCATTGGTTTTTTTGTACACCTGCCACTGCCGCCAATAAATTCCGTCAATAATAATTTACGGAACTATTGATGAGAGTTTGGTGTCTTTCTGTGTCTGAGAGGCATCTTTCCATTCATATAATCGTTTCGCTAGCCTGAAAGTGCTACAAATGTCTTAAATCAGTTACAAAAAGAAATTATGTGTAAAATTTTGTGTATTTTAAGGAACTTTGTGAACCACCTCAAAATTCAGGGCCGATCGCTGTTAAAAACAACGTCTCCTTAAATATATATATGAATTGCTTATATTTAATTGAGATAAGTGTGAATCTTGTACAGGAATCATTCTCATCTGACTTTTTCTTATGATCGCTTTTAGCCGTCCGGAGTGCTGTGTGAACTTTATCCAATTGTGCTATCAGATGAGGAAAAACTAACCGCAAGGAAGGTGGGGTTTATTTTTTGTTCAGGAGTGTTTCAGGAGGGGAAAAGTCGTTAAAGAAAGGTCACCAAGCGTAAAGCGGGCCCAGTATGCCAGATTTTTGTGAATAAAAGTTAACGGCAATAAAAAAGCCAGCTTGCGCTGGCTTTGGTTTTTATGATTTGAGATTAGAACGTAGCGCTGCGCGGGGTACGCGGGAACGGGATAACGTCACGTACGTTCTGCACACCGGTCACGTAAGCGATCAGGCGTTCGAAGCCCAGGCCAAAACCCGAATGCGGTACGGTACCGTAGCGGCGCAGATCGCGATACCACCAGTAGTCTTCTTTATTAAGACCCATTTCAGCCATACGCGCATCCAGCACATCCAGACGCTCTTCACGCTGAGAACCACCGATAATTTCGCCAATGCCCGGTGCCAGAACGTCCATGGCCGCAACGGTTTTACCATCGTCGTTAAGGCGCATATAGAACGCCTTGATGTCTTTCGGGTAGTTTTTCACAACGACCGGCGCTTTAAAGTGTTTCTCGGCCAGGTAGCGTTCGTGCTCGGAAGAGAGATCCACGCCCCAGTAGACCTGGTTCTCGAACGTTTCACCGCAGTTTTCCAGAATGGTCACCGCATCGGTATAGTCCACCTGTGCAAAATCAGCGGCGACGAAACGTTCCAGACGGGCAATCGCGTCTTTATCTACGCGTTCGGCGAAGAACTTCAGGTCATCCATTCGCTCGGTCAACACGGCGTTGAAGGCATATTTCAACATCGCTTCTGCCAGACGGGCGTTATCTTCCAGATCGGCAAACGCCACTTCCGGCTCCAGCATCCAGAATTCGGCCAGGTGACGGCTGGTATTGGAGTTTTCCGCGCGGAAGGTTGGGCCAAAGGTGTAGATTTTGGACAGCGCGCAGGCATAGGTTTCGCCGTTCAACTGGCCGGATACGGTCAGGAAGGACTCTTTGCCGAAGAAATCTTTGTCGAAATCGACTTTGCCCTGATCGTTACGCGGCAGGTTTTCCAGATCCAGCGTGGACACGCGGAACATTTCACCCGCACCTTCGGTATCGGATGCAGTAATCAGCGGAGTTGATACCCAGAAGAAACCCTGCTCATCAAAGAAGCGATGCAGCGCCTGCGCCAGCGTATGGCGAACACGGGCAACCGCGCCGATCAGGTTGGTACGCGGACGCAGGTGCGCCACTTCACGCAGATACTCGATGCTGTGGCGTTTCGCCGCCATCGGATAGGTATCCGGGTCTTCAACCCAACCGGCTACTTCTACCTGAGTTGCCTGCAGCTCGAAGCTCTGGCCTTCACCCGGGGACTCGACCACTTTACCGGTGACGATAACAGAGCAGCCGGTGGTCAGACGCAGAATTTCTTCATTGTAATTGGGCAGAGAATTATTAATGACAGCCTGTACAGGATCAAAGCAGGAGCCGTCATAAACGGCGAGGAAGGAGATGCCAGCTTTTGAATCTCGGCGGGTACGTACCCATCCGCGCACGGTGACTTCTTGGTCAACGGTAACGCGGCCCTGGAGTACGTCGGCTACAGGCACAACGCTCATAATATTCTCTCTGTTAATTGTCTGGAAAAAATCATCGTTTGTCCGCCCACAAAGGGGGGATACCTATGTTACCTGGCGAGCGCCATCAGACAAGCAGAATTCGCAGCGAAAAGGGGGATTTCGGAAATTAATCTTGTCCCAACGCGAAGAGCGTGATGGTGGGGCGCATTTTATAAACGGCGCAAACACGCATTATTCGATAATCACGCTCATTTCCTGCTTGGCATTTTGCATCGAGACAATCGTCTTGAATGATTTAATGTTGCCCGAGGCGAAAAACAGCTCACGGGTCAGCATTTCATATTCAGCCATATCGCGCACATTTATCACCAGCAGAAAATCAAAATCGCCCGTCACGTAATAAACCTGCTGCACCTGTGGGCAATTCACAAACCGCTGCCGGTCTTCTTCTAGATATTGTCGTCACAAGATTTTAGCCCAGAGAGCGATGCATCTGATCTGGACGGCAGCGAGAAATGAGGCCGTATTTTTTGC
>NZ_CBFFRL010000308.1:0-3764 GCF_965644215.1 Phytobacter sp. V69 | reverse complement strand
GTAGCGAGCCATAGTTCAATATGTTGTTGAAAAAGACAGTTACTATAACTCAGGTGATTAAGGGACACAGCCTAGATTTACCCGCGGGTAGCGCCTCTAATTCCTATACTGTCGCAATGGCTATCTATATGGGCGCTGCTACTATCAATTCCGTTGTCAACGCAATGAATCCAATTATGGTTATGGGAGTAAGTGGTTATATCGCCACTGCGTTGCGTTATTATGGATTGAGCACGACACCCGGGGATGCATCCTACAAAGGACAAATTCTATCAGCTGGTTCTAATACAGGGGTTCCCTGGGCGAGATTAGCGGGGCCTGTAACTGAAGGATGGGCAATATTTACAGCCTGCTACGATGAAGCAACGAAACAAGCCTTAGTTGGGCTCAATGGAGCTAACTCCCCCATTGTTACAAAAACAGCAGGTTTGGCTGTTGATGACACTAATTACTGGTCAATTGGTTACTCCCGCTCAGCAGCAGCGTTACAGGACTCCGGTGTAGGAAATACTTACATTTTCAATGAGTCTCTTGCTTCAACCACCCATGGGCAAAATCGGCTATCAGAACTCGTCTCGTCGATGAAAACAGCTTATGGAATTTCCTCTTAATAATAATCGCCGCTTTTAGCGGCGATTTACTTTGCATAGTGCAAAACTTCATTCCTTTTATCCTTTTTTATTGTGCAAAATAATTCGCTTTTTGATGCGAAAAAAAACGCCGCGCTACACCGGCAGGGCGAAGTGCGGATGGAAAAACAGTCCGGTGGTCAGTGCACCCGCGGCGGCGGCCATTAGCGGGGCGAACAGCCGATCCCACAGCGGCAGATCGGTACTGGAGTTGAGCGTTTGAGAGAAAATCAGCGCGGCAGCCACGGGGGTGCCAAACAGCGCGCCAATGGTTCCGGCAGAGGCGAGGATCGTCCAGTCAAGCGGCGCGACGCGGGGGAAGAAGCGCCCACCCAGTGCGACGGCCAGTGCAATGTTGAGCACCATAATCGGATGTTCCGGGCCTAGGCTGACACCACCTGCCAGGCCAGTATCAGAGCGACCAGCAGGCCGGGCAGGGCGGAAACATGCACCGGTGCGCCAATCAGCGGCTCGGTTGCAGGATCCGGGCCGCCGTGCCCCGCGCTATAACGGATAACCAGGCCGACGGCCACCCCGGTCAGGGTCAGCATCATGATCACCCAGAACGGGGAGTCTGGGGTAAATCCCAGGCGATAAGGCAGTCCATTCCAGAGTATCGATTGCAGCACAGCGGCGACTTTCATAACCAGCAATAACACCAGGCTGGAGGCGACGCCGATGACCAGCGCGGGAAGCGCCAGCAGCATCGTTCTGGCTCGCGGATGGAGCATGTTCATTTCCTTTTAACTGAGCACAGGGCAACGGTACGCTCGCGGAAATTGTCCGACGAGTGCAAATGTTGCTGAAACAATTACGTTAATCTGTGACGGAGATCGATAATCCCGGGGCGCTCATGCTATGTTCATTGTCGTTACAGCGCCTTGAATTTACAGTGTGCCAAAGATTTATTCTGACTTTAGCGGAGCCGTAAAAGAATGACAAAATATGCTTTAGTAGGGGACGTGGGCGGCACAAACGCACGATTAGCGTTATGCGATCTCAACAGCGGTGACATTTCACAGGCCAAAACTTATTCCGGTCTGGACTATCCCAGCCTTGAGGCGGTGGTACGCGTGTACCTCGATGAGCATAAGGTGGATGTGAAGGATGGTTGCATCGCCATCGCCTGCCCGATCACCGGCGACTGGGTGGCCATGACCAACCACACCTGGGCCTTCTCTATCGCAGAGATGAAGAAAAACCTTGGCTTCGCACATCTGGAAATCATCAACGATTTTACCGCCGTCTCCATGGCGGTGCCGATGCTGAAAAAAGAACACCTGACCCAGTTCGGCGGCGGTGAACCGGTTGAAGGCAAGCCTATCGCAGTATATGGCGCGGGCACCGGGCTTGGCGTGTCGCACCTGGTGCATGTCGATAAGCGCTGGGTCAGCCTGCCGGGTGAAGGCGGACACGTGGATTTCGCGCCGAACAGCGAAGAAGAAGGCATTATTCTGGAAGAACTGCGTGCGGAAATCGGCCACGTTTCTGCCGAACGTGTGCTGTCCGGCCCAGGTCTGGTCAATCTGTACCGTGCGATTGTCAAATCGGACGGGCGGCTGCCAGAAAACCTGCAGCCGAAAGACGTCACCGAGCGTGCGCTGGCTGACAGCTGCATCGACTGCCGTCGCGCGCTGTCGCTGTTCTGCGTCATCATGGGGCGTTTTGGCGGCAACCTGGCGCTGAATCTCGGTACCTTTGGCGGTGTCTATATCGCGGGCGGTATCGTGCCGCGCTTCCTGGATTTCTTTACCGCCTCCGGTTTCCGCGGCGGCTTTGAAGACAAAGGTCGCTTTAGATCCTACGTTCAGGACATCCCGGTCTTCCTGATTACCCACGATAACCCTGGCCTGCTGGGTTCCGGCGCGCACCTGCGCCAGACGCTGGGACATTACCTCTAAAGATGCATTAACTGCCTGAATTCTTTTACCTTACTGCGGCTGACGGGCACCTGGAAATCCAGGTCTCTCAGCCGCACGATATAGGTGTTATTGAACCAGGGCTCAATCTCGCGAATTTTATCCAGATTAACGCAGTAGGAGCGATGGCAGCGGAAAAAGTGCGCCGCCGGAAGCTTGCTGCAAAACTCCGTAATATTCATTGGCATGACAAAGGATTCGCGTCTGGTGTAGACAAACGTCATCTTTTCATGCGCTTCCGCGTAATAGATATCGTGAATACTGGTGACGATGATGCGCTCATCTTTCACCAGGTTGATGGTGGCATTCTCCCGTGGGGCAGGGCTGGTACTGGTGCCAGTTTGTTGCTGCCATGCCGCTTCCAGTTTTTGCAACATGCTGATAATGCGCGATTCCTGGTAAGGTTTGAGGATGTAGTCAAACGCTTCCAGTTCGAACGCTTCCACCGCGTGCTCTTTCCAGGCGGTAATAAACACGATAAAGGGTTTATGGGCGAACTGGCTGATGTTCTGCGCCAGCAGGACACCATCCAGCGACGGGATATTAATGTCGAGGAAAATGGCATCGACCTTGTTGTGCTGCAGATATTTCAGCACGTCCAGACCGTCGTCAAATGTGCTCACGATATCCATCTGGCTGTGCTCTTTGATGAGCCAGCTCAACTCCTGTTGCGCCAGGATTTCATCTTCAACAATGATGACCTTCATTCACATCTCCTGTTAAGGCAACAGCGTGGCCGGCGTGGTCACCGGTGTTGTGTGCAAGGGCACATAAAACGCAATCTCCGTGCCTGGCGTCAGGCGGCGGATATGCAGCCCCTCGCCATACAGTAACTTCACGCGCTGGTGGACATTGAGCAAACCAATTTTATTGCCGGGCATTTCATCGGCCTCCACACGGGCGATCATCTCGGGAGAGATGCCGTTGCCGGTGTCGCGTACGGCAATACGCACGCGGTTGCCGCACTCTGCCACGCTGATGGTCACCACCCCTTTTCCCTTACAGGGCTGAATGCCATGGACGATGGCGTTTTCCACCAGTGGCTGAATCAGCAGGCTGGGAATTACGCAGCTCACCTCTTCATCAATGTCATAAATTACCGTCAGCTTGTCGCCAAAACGGGCTTGTTCAATGGCGATGTAGGCTGTGTCCCTTAATTGCATAACCTCTTGTAAAACAATCGGATGCAACCCAGCTTGACCATTGAAAGATAATT
>NZ_CBFFRL010000307.1:0-3776 GCF_965644215.1 Phytobacter sp. V69 | reverse complement strand
AGTCATGATAATAGGGCCTTCTGATTAGAAGGCCCTATTATCAATGATTTTTATCCTCGTGACGACACTATCTAGCCCAGAGGCGATTTTTTCGACGGATTACATACAATCCACAGATGGCAATACGTTGAATTACAGTGAATTTTTACAGCACCTGAACCATGTGCGCTCGCAGATAAGCCATATTGCCTTTAACGTGGAGCAGGCCTGCTGCAATTCGCATTTGCTTGCCGACAGGCATATTGTCACGGTGACCAGGCCTGATAATCAGAGAACCGAGATTGAGGTGTATATGTTTGCCCAACTGCGCGAGGGCAAGATATGTCGTATCGATGAAATCACGCGGGTAATCAGCGGAAATGCGCAGGATAAATCGCTTGCCAGCGCGACGGTGTAAATAACATCAGGTTAAATACCGGCAGCGTTATGGCTTATTCAGGAATAACGCTGTGCGGCAGGTAATTACTCGCAAGCAGCAATGAGTTTGCTGCTCTTATCATAGGCAACAGAACATTTTTGGGCCGTAGCCGGAACAATCAACTCGACTGTCTGCTTCGTGTTCTTATATCGGCATATGAAATGGAGCGATGTTTTATGCTCTTTGGCCTCATCCTGATAATCAGGCAAGGTCCATACCGTTTCCTGGTCATTATCCGGCATCAGATCGACTAAATCTTTAGGTGGCCCGACAAACAAACTGGCATCGTTTAAGGCATGTGTTTTATCTTGCGAAGTCGGATACTGCGGACATACCGTTGCGGCTGCCTGCGCCGCGCCAACAGATAAAAACAGCCCCGCACTGAGCAAAAGCGTCTTACTCCACAACATAGTAATTATCTCCATTGTTTTCTGCGCGTGGTGCCTTATGAAAGCGAATGGTACGTTTACTGACATAATGCGGCGTCGTCTCGCGCTCACCAGAAGGAAGTGTTCGGTGAGACATCCACTGATCCAGAACCTGTATTCCCGATGCATCCTGCCCCAGATAAATGGCGGCATGGGAGCGCCCGTCAGTATGGTTGCCATATCGGCCATCTGCATCAAAAGTGGCAATCGCTGTACCGGCCGCGATCGTCGTATTGCCCTTCACTAAGACGCCCCGTTTCCAGGCCACCGTGCGCGGCATATTCGCTGCTTTTTGTGTGTACGCCACACACTGACCACTCCCCACAGACTGACCGACATACGCTAACGGTGTTTTTGCTATATATGCCATTGAGTTAACACCCATAAAGTTGAGTGAAGCCATTCTGCGCCTAATGTAAAGAGATGCAAACGGAGGATAAAGCGGGATTTGAAATTAAGATAATTCCTGGGTGGGCATGGCGTGTATTATATATTTATCAGTAAGTTAGAGTAAAACAGGCATTTGATTTAAAGCGATAAAAAACACATGCCCTGAGCCTGCCGTTCCCTGGTTTGAGAGGACTTCCCGGCAGACTCAGCGTCGAAAAACGGGGGATTACAGATTAGATTTTTTATCCACCTTCGCCGGTGCGCTCTGTTTGAGCGGTGCGCCTAAGGTGTGCTTAAACCAGGCGACGACGTGGTCAATCACCTGCGGCTGATACCAGTGGATATCGCCATGCTCCGCCCCTTCGACCAGAACATACTCGGCCGTATCTTTTTTAGCTTTCAGCGCCTGATACAGCTGCGCACTTTGCTGAGGAGAAACCAGCGTATCCGCGCTGCCGTGCATAATCAAAAATGGCGGTTCGTGGCCCGTAATATGGCCCATCGGGCTTGCGGCGAGCGCTTTTTTCGGGTCACTGTCGATAGTCGCCCCGGCAAATGTGCGAAACGCCGCACCGTGGACCAGTAATGCTTCTGTCACCGCCGCAGAACGATGCACCTGCTGAACCTGTCCCGGGAAGCCTTCGCCAATATTGAGCAAATTCGAGATGCCATAAATCGTGGCGACGCCCTGAACGTCAGAAGACTGCTCGGGATAATCGCCCTTGTCATACTCTTTTTCGCCATTGGTGGTTCCCAGCATTTGCGCCAGCCATCCCCCCGCTGAATCACCCAGCACGGCAATACGCGCAGGATCGATATTGTACTCTTTGGCGTGCGCCCGGAGATAACGCACGGTGGTTTTACCATCGACCAGCGGGGCCGGGAATTTATCCGGAATCACGCGATATTCCGCTGCCGCCACCACATAGCCCGCATTGGCCAGCGCCATGCGCATCGCAATGTACTTATCGTGGTTTGCGGTCATAAAACCGCCGCCGGGGAAGTACACAATCGCCGGTTTCAGGTCGTTATTACGCGGAACTAACAGCGACATTCTGAGCTGTCGGAGCGCCACACCATCTTTGACCTGCGAATAAATGACGTTGCTGAATAAATCGGTCTGATCCTGTGACGGCGTGAATTTCATCACCTGTGCGCCCTCGGTTGATCCGGGTAAGGTTTCGGCGGTGGCAACCGCCTGTGAAATAACGGATGACAATAACATGCAGCCAACCAGAACAAGGGATGTTGGTTTCATAATGTCCTTCTTGTGTAGGGTGATTTTTTCCCGATCTGGCACAGGATACCATTCGACAAGATCGATGAATAACGCAAGAAGTTGATGTATTTGATGCAAAAATCCGATGGATAACGAATGACGGCATCATTCGCGCCAACGATAAATAATCTGTTTATCAACGGTATATAGAAAGCATGAATCGCATGGTGCTAGCTTATCCCTGCAATGAAAAAGGTTTTTGTATTCATTACGTAGATTGGATGCAATTCATGCGAAATATCATTCTTTTTTTGCCATAGCTGTCACCCTGGCAGGGTGGGAAGCCAAATCCCAGGCGCCCGATCCATTACAGGTGCAGCTTGCGGATTATGGAACCTTGCCCGACAACTACAAGCACAGCATTGCCAGTCATTTTTATTTCCGCCTGAAAGATCCCAACAGCGCTCACTATAAATTCCTTGAACCCTATAAAGGGTATTCATGGGTTACAGATGTGCCAGCCGATAAAGAACAGCTAATGTTTGGCTGGATTGTTCCGATTATCGTGAATGCTAAAAATGAATTCGGCGCATACTCCGGTGCAACCCGGTTTATGATTATTTACTCGAATGGGAAGTATCACGACCTCTCCACCATAAAAGGCACAAAAAGGATCACCCGCGTTCCCTGAAAGTCGTTGCAGAATATTCTGCGCCAGAACATAACTGGCGCGGGTTATGCCACACTCAGGCGCTTAGCCTAACGAAATAAATTCCATACTTACAGGCTCAATGAGGTTCAGGAAGGCATCACATACCGCCTGCCCTTGCCAGACGGCACAAATGGCTTTCGCACTCGCCTGATTGTCGGCAAAGGCAAGATCGACAAAGACGCCATCGCCCAGGCTCACCAGATGCTGGCTTTTCCATCCCGGTTGCAGCGCGAGAAGGCTTTCAACCATCTGGCGATAAACGTTGCGCATGTCGCTCTCCTCGACGTCGGGTTTAAGCCGGAAGCGGCCAATCTCAATGCCGTTACCGGTAGACCGGATGGGAGAATCACCGAAACGGACTTTCGATGAAGCATGTGTGCGTTGGCTAAGGGAGAAGGAAGACAAGAAAAGCCTGGATGATGACAAAAGCATCATCGGGTTCTGGATGTTGCCTTTTAAGGGGTGGCTTTTATCTGACATTACGACAGACAGGATTATGTCGGCTGTTGATGGGATGGAGAATCGCCGGCACTGTGAACCGCCCCGGGAATCCTGGAGACTAAACTCTTTGAGAGAGAGGTAAACAGGATGACTAAAAACACACGTTTT
>NZ_CBFFRL010000306.1:0-3804 GCF_965644215.1 Phytobacter sp. V69 | reverse complement strand
ACAGCTCAGCTAAGGTAAGGCTAATACAGCTAAGGACTCCACTGAACCCCACCGATTAAATCGCACCTTCCTTAAATTAAGCGTGCATTAAACAACACGCTTATATTACAATGAATTGATGCATTCTACTTTATGGATTGTAGTAGGTTCACGCTTCCGTTCCATAGTATCTGAATGCCAACACAAAAAAGTAGAAACGCGGATAACTTTAACAATACATTTTTCCCATTCTCACCTAATTTATCTGATATTGATTCCGCATATGCGTAGCATATATAGATGATAAAGCACACAATACCTGTTGCAACGACCGCTCCCAATATACTGGCTGATATTTCCTTTACCCCTGTAGATACTGTTTGTAAATTAGCGGACAATGCTATTGCGACGGATATGGTTCCGGGACCCACTGTTAAGGGGAATGTTATAGGATAAAATGCATTTTCTAAAATATTTGATTGTGTATTTTCTATTATCTCTTCACTCTTTCGTTCTGAAATTTCATTTTTTTCTCCTCCCAACATCTCCCAGCCAAGTTTTGCAACAAGGATGCCGCCTGAAACTTCTACAATATCAATAGAAAGGTCAAATAGAGATAATGCATAAACGCCAAAACACATAGTAAAAACAATAAGAATAAAGCAATAGATTGCCGTTTTCTTTGCAATAAACCGTCTTTCTGTTTTCTTAATCCCATTTGTGACGGATAAAAAAAGTGGCGCATGCCCCGGTGGATTCAATATAGGAAAAAGTCCAGATATGACAAACATTGTCTTTGATACGAAAATGGAAAAAAATACTAATATATCTGACACTAAATTACTCCTGCATGTATATCCGCAACTTTCACAAAAAACAGCCACTAGGCACCCTAATTTCCTGCAAAATCATACACTACACTACTAAAAAATTCTTGGTGAATAAAACTATAATTTGATATTATAACGGAATATAAAGTTACAGAGATAAATTATAATGGATGTTAATACCACAAGGAAGAGGCGAAACAGCCGTAACCTCCAGGATATCCTTACTATCTTCTTACAAAGCACTGCCTAAAATGGTATATGACACCCGAAATGGCCCGTGCGGTCGTGGCTTGCGTACCCTTGCGTGCAGTACCTGAATTGAATCCGGACACTGCTCAGAAGACGTTGTTGAACGGCTAATGAGCCAAATGGTGAATACAACATTCGTGCAGCCAAATATTTTGAACAGCGCCTTCTTATGTTGCAATGGTGGGCTGATATTCTGGATTCTAATCGGGGAGGCATGGTCTGGAAATTTGAGTTTGCAAAGAAGGAATAAATTGAACAGAGGTCACGGACAGCCGTAATAAAATTTATTTAATCAGAACATAAAAAATAAACATAGGCATTATTTAATCTACAATTTAACCGATTGCGTGTGAGGGGTTAAATATGTTAAGAGTGCATATGTAAGCGTTTGAAATATTATTAACACGGCTGATTGGATCTTCCCCTTTGTATCCATGATACACGCGATAAAAATCATGCCCGCATCCTTGTGCGACATAGTTTATTAGCTGAAAGCTGAGCGCAATCTAATCAGATATTCAGGATTAAACATCAAGAACCCTACCATTATGTATAGTGATTCTCATTTGTATTATTTACAAAATGGTTACATTCATGCACTATGCTGGAACTGATATAGTGCACCATAGTGGTGCATGGGTGTATTCATAAAATTAAAGAGTTGTAATAATGGGAATAACGAGAAGAAAACTATTGATTGGTGGCGCAGTCATCGCTGCTGCTGGCGGGGCTGGAATTCTGACACCGATGCTGACACGCGAAGGCAGACTGGTTCCTGGAAAACCAAGGTATGGTTTCGTTGAAGGCACAGTAGGTTCTCTACCAGATAAGGCTGATGCAGTGGTTGTAGGAGCCGGAATTTTAGGCATAATGACTGCAATAAGTCTGGTTGAACGTGGTCTTTCAGTTGTCGTTGTTGAAAAAGGCAGCATCGCTGGTGAACAGTCAAGCAGATTCTATGGTCAGGCAATCACCTACAAAATGCCGGATGAAACCTTCCTCTTACATCATCTGGGTAAGCAGCGCTGGCGTGAAATGAATGCCAAAGTTGGTGCAGATACCAGCTATCGTACACAAGGCAGGGTTGAAGTCCCCCTTGACGAAGAAGACCTAGAAAGTGTCAGAAAATGGATTGAGGCCAAAAGCAGTGATACCGGCAGCGACATTCCGTTAAAAACCCGGATTATTGAAGGGAAAGATCTCAAACAACGGCTACATGGTGCTTCATCAAGCTGGACTATAGCTGGTTTTGAAGAGGATTCGGGTAGTTTTGACGCAGAAATTGCTGCATTCGTAATTTCCGAATATGCAAAAAAAATTGGTGTCAGAATCTATACAAACTGTGCAGCACGAGGGATTGAAACGCAGGGAGGGAAAATCTCTGACGTCATAACTGAAAAGGGGGCGATACGAACATCCCGAGTTGTACTGGCAGGAGGTGCATGGTCAAGGTTATTTATGCAAAATCTGAATGTTGAGGTTCCCACCTTACCAGCTTACCAGTCCCAACAGATAATCAGTGGTTCTCCCGACGCACCGAGCGGGAATGTTGCCCTGCCGGGGAATATATATTTTCGAAAACAGGCGGACGGAACCTATGCTACTTCACCAAGAGTAATAGTCGCCCCTGTCGTAAAAGAATCGTTTATCTACGGGTATAAATATTTACCACTAATGGCGTTACCTGATTTTCCTGTTCATATTTCACTGAACAGGCAGTTGTTCGATACCTTAATGCAACCGACACACTGGGAACTGAATGAGATTTCACCATTCGAAAACAACAGAGATATGACCGCTGTCGCTGATGTACCAGAACTTGAATCATCGCTTGAAAAATTAAAGGCTGAGTTCCCCGCATTTAAAGATTCTAAGGTCATTGACAGGTGGAGTGGTGCAATGTCTATTGCACCAGATGAGAATCCTATCATTTCACAAGTTAAAGAATATCCCGGTCTGGTTCTTAATACCGCAACAGGTTGGGGTATGACGGAAAGCCCAATATCTTCCGAGTTGACGGTAAGTTTATTACTGGGTGAAAAGCCGATTATCGACCCGAAACCTTTTAGTCTTTATCGATTTTGACGGAGCTGGAACATAACTTACTTACTCTTGGAAGTATAGTTATATGTAATGAAACTTGTCGGGGTAGTCCCGACAAGTTGACGAAGGGAACCATATATAACGTCGAACAAAATTATATCAACTATCAACAATATTTTATTATATTGGAATAGTTCAACCACACTTAACCTTTGAAACATTACTTACCGTATATACCTGAAAATCGCATCCACCATTATTTCCCCAGCTATCACTGTCAGTAAGCGATAGCTGGTGTGGAGTTACCCACCCACTAGAATATCTCCTGTCTGCCCTGCAACCCGCTTTATATCCGACCGTTCCATAATAGGCGAAAATTGCCGTGTCAGAAGGACAGTAATTATTTCCATATCCAGAGACGTAAGAGATACTGGTAGTGTATTCAGTTATCCCCGCTCCTGACTGCCACTTGCCGCTCACACAGGACAATATTCTGCCAGAAGTATCTTTGCTTATCAGGCCATCTGCATTGCAAACCGTACCCGCTACAACAGTAGACGTTGGCTGCAAATACTGTCCTGAAACCGTACCCGAAACGGTAATATGAACCGCCCCGGGAATCCTGGAGACTAGGCTGTGTCCCTTAATCACCTGAGTTATAGTAACTGTCTTTTTCAACAACATATTGAACTATGGCTCGCTA
>NZ_CBFFRL010000305.1:0-3805 GCF_965644215.1 Phytobacter sp. V69 | reverse complement strand
CCATAAATTAACCTGCTTTTGATGTTGGATTGAACATATCAAAATCAGGCAATTACACAATTTTATGTACAGGCTCATATTATGCTTCCATCGGGAATAAGGATCTGGCAGCCTGAGTTCCCAACTAAAATACTCTCCAGGAAAACCGGGGCGGTTCAATCCCCTAACCATCAATCAGTTAAAGCTTCTGGAAGATTTTTAGACCGAATCTGTCGCTGCACTGTTCCCGTCTCTCATCACCTCATTTATCACAATCCTGTCACCAGAGAGGTTACCTTTTGGTCACTGTCTCGCTGTGCCTGCCGTTTCTCCCTGCTTCCCTCGCTGCATAATTGGTGTATTATACGTTTCATATATGATTCGTATAAGGTGAAGCATGGGCATTGTTAAAATCTCGGATCTGATGCACGAAAACCTGCGTCTTGCCAGTAACGCACTGAGCCGTTCGATCAACTCGCAGGCAGAGCACTGGCTGAAAATCGGCATGCTTTCAGAGCTGTATCCGCATTTGACGCATCAGGAACTCACCCGCCTGCTGGTTCGGGTGGAGCTTAAGGGCGGCGTTGATATCAATAAGCTTGTTGATGATGAGCCGCTGTCACTGCAAATGGAGCATGAAGCAAATTGACGAACATCAAACTGCACTCTCAGGAAGAGATTGAAATGGCTCGCGCGGCGGGCCACGCTGCGGCAAAAGTGTTGGAAATGATCAAATCCCACGTTCGCGCGGGCGTCACCACCGATGAGATCGACAAGCTGTGTCACGATTTTATTCGCCACGAACTCAAGGTGATTCCAGCGAACATTGGTTACAACGGCTATACCCGTACCGTCTGCACCTCGGTCAATCACGTGGTCTGCCACGGCATCCCGTCGGAGAAACGCCTTAAAGATGGCGACATCATCAACATCGACGTGGCGATTATTAAAGACGGCTGGTACGGCGATACCAGCCGTATGTATTTCGTCGGGGAGCCTTCGGTGCGTGCCAGACGGCTGACCAACATCACTTATGAATCGATGGTCGCCGGAATTAAGGTTGTGCGTCCCGGCGCTACCCTTGGCGATATCGGCGCGGCTATCCAGCAGGTGGCGGAATCCGCCGGTTTCTCGGTGGTGAAAGAGTACTGTGGTCACGGCGTGGGGCAGGTCTATCACGCGGAGCCGCAGATTCTGCACTATGGCCGTCCGGGTAGCGGACTGGTGCTGAAAAAAGGGATGATTTTTACCATTGAGCCGATGATCAACGCCGGTAAAGCCGCCACGAGCGTGCTGTCCGACGGCTGGACGGTGGTGACCAAAGACCGCTCTCTCTCGGCGCAGTGGGAGCATATGGTGGCGGTCACCGACACCGGTTTCGATCTGCTAACGCCCTGGCCGGATCCTTCAGCGGAATACCCAGGGCTGTAATTCCTCCCTCTCTGCTTTCAGGCGGGTTTGACGGTGTCTTTCCCGCCTTTTTCTGCACCTCAAGCCAGCACACCCAGTGAAAACGACGTACAGCGCGAAAAAGTCGGCTGCAGGGACGGTACGATTTAATTCCTCTGCTTTCATCACAAATTCCGCCGGGTATTGCTGCGACAATCACCCGGCGTCATATCAAAGATTTGCTTTTACTCTGCGCACATCTTATTTCCCTTGCCCCTTCCTGCCTGTGCGCAAAATAAAAACCAATCTTTCTTCTTAAATTTTTGGAGTCTTCTATGACACTTTCATTCTCTATTCCGCGCAGTATTATTTATGGCGAAAATGCGTTAGACCATCTGGCCACCTTAAAAGGGAAAAAGGCCGCGCTGGTTACGGGCGGTAGCTCAATGAAACGCTTTGGTTTTCTGGACCGGGCCATCAGCGAGCTGAATAAAGCCGGTATGGAATGCACCGTGATTGATAATGTCGAACCCAACCCGTCTGTGGAAACGGTGTGGCGCGGGGCGAAAGCGATGCTGGAATTCGAACCAGACTGGATTGTGGCGATTGGTGGCGGTTCCGCGCTGGATGCGGCAAAAGTGATGTGGTGTTTCTACGAACACCCGCACCTGACGTTTGAAGACATTATCCCCGTCGGCTCGATGCCCGCATTGCGCAATAAGGCCCGCTTCGTCGCCATTCCGTCAACCAGCGGCAGCGCGTCTGAAATCACCGCGTTTTCAGTCATCACTGATACCGCGAACCACATCAAATACCCGATTGTGGCGGCAGATCTGGTGCCGGATATCGCCATTCTTGACCCAACCATCCCGGCAAAAATGCCGCCGCATGTCACCGTGCATACGGGGATGGACGTTCTGACGCATGCGTTAGAAGCCTATGTTTCTACCGCTTCCAACTCCTTTACCGACCCCTTTGCGGTTGAAGCCATTCGCCTGGTGTTTGAATATCTGGAAATCGCCTATCTGTCGCCGAACGATTTGAATGCGCGTATGCACATGCATAATGCGTCGGCGCTGGCGGGCATTGCGTTCACCAATGCGTCTTTAGGGCTGGTGCATTCCATGGCGCATAAAATTGGCGGTGAGTTCGGTATTACCCACGGTCTGGCGAATGCCATCATGCTGCCGTATATCATTCAATATAATTCTATCTACACCAATAAATACCAGAAGCTGGAGAAAACGCTGGGTATTGGTAATCTGATTACGGCAATTAAGGATCTGAATAAGCGCCTGAATATTCCAGAAACGCTCGGCAATTGTGGTGAGGTTGAGATTAAAGAAGCCGCATTTATGCAGGTACTCGACCGAATGAGCAGCAACGCGGTGGGTGATCCGTGCACCCTGACCAACCCCAATCAGCCGACGGTGCAAGATGTGAAAACCTTATATTCAAGCGCCTATTACGGTGCCTGATTATTAAGCTAATCAGCAATAAAAGCGTATGGTGACATACGCTTTTTTTTGCCCCGATTCAGGCCCGGTAAGCGAGCAGAAAAACCGTCACCGCGCGGGCGGTCACTTCTTCGATTTTCTTGCTATCCGACGCGGGTTCAACCCCGAGGACCACGCTGAGGTACAGTTCGGCTTCCATCAGCCCTTTTAAATGCATGGCGCAAATTCCGCTGTCGGATTTACGCAGTACACCTTCCTCGATTTTTTTGCCCAGATAATCGCTTAACAGCTTCCAGCCACGCTGTGGCCCTTGGGTGTAAAAGCGTTGACCAATGTCGCTGCGCTCTGATTCACTAACGGCCAAGCGCCAGATAGCCAGAATGTTGCCGCTCATAATGGAGGCCAGGTACTGGCGGCCAAATTTATTCAGCGTTTTTTCAATATCTTGTTTCAGGTCTAAGGATTCGAACGCATCGGCGATTTCCCTTTTCGCCGAGGTTTCCATCACGGCTGAGAAGATCTCTTCCTTAGAGCTGAAATAGTTATAGAGCGTCGATTTTGAACCGCCGACGCGGCTGGCAATTTCTGACATCGACGTGTTGTTAAATCCGAGTTCAATAAAGGCTTTGGTGGCAACGTCCAGGATGGTTTGTCGCTTTGTTTCACTCTTAACCCGCATACGCTTCTCTTCTCGCTTCGTCCATCCCGCAAGTTTCGCTTGACTGTGAAGTTATGTCAATTTATAACAAAACCGTACGGTACGGTGCAAAAAAGGACGTATCTTGAACATTCATAACTTACTTACACGCCGCAATCTGTTACCTCCTGGCACCCGATTAACCTTTCTTACCGTCATGCTCATTCTGGCGGGGTGTTCTACCGCGCCGGACAGTTGGCTCGGCCATATTAGGCTGTGTCCCTTAATTGCATAACCTCTTGTAAAACAATCGGATGCAACCCAGCTTGACCATTGAAAGATA
>NZ_CBFFRL010000304.1:3320-3830 GCF_965644215.1 Phytobacter sp. V69 | reverse complement strand
TCAGGCAACCGTCTGTGGTGTTTGCAGAGCTAAGATTGGCGGCTTAGCGTTGCACTTCGGAGTTGAATCCGCCATGGAATAAAATGTGACCTGCTGACGCGGGTAACTATGCGGGGAATAAAGGTGGGGATCATCCAGCGAAAATTGTATAAAAAATTAGAATAATCGAGGCGAGAATAACAAACCCTGCATAAAGCATGGGTATGATCAATAAAACCGTAAAAACAGTGCGATTATTAACAAGCAACCCTGGAATTAATAACGTTAATTAAACAATTTCGGGGTGAAGGAAAACGCGGAGAATGTGATAAGGCTCAAATATCTGCATTTATGATTTTTGGATGTGCAATGACCGCACAACCTTTTCCAACCTGGGACGCGGGAATTCCCGGATGCGGCGTAAACGCCTTATCCAGGCTACACGTCACAGCGCGTACTGAACGGCCCCTCTCCCTGAGGCCTTGTAGCCCCGGCAAGCGCAGCGCCGCCGGGGAATTCCCGGATGCGGCG
>NZ_CBFFRL010000304.1:0-3313 GCF_965644215.1 Phytobacter sp. V69 | reverse complement strand
CGCGTACTGAACGGCCCCTCTCCCTGAGGCCTTGTAGCCCCGGCAAGCGCAGCGCCGCCGGGGAATTCCCGGATGCGGCGTAAACGCCTTATCCAGACTACGCGTCACTGCGCGTACTGAACGGGCCTCTCTCCCTGAGACCCTTGTAGCCCCGGCAAGCGCAACGCCGCCGGGGAATTCCCGGATGCGGCGTAAACGCCTTATCAAGGCTACGCGTCACTGCACGTACTGAACGGCCCCTCTCCCTGAGGCCTTGTAGCCCCGGCAAGCGCAGCGCCGCCGGGGAATTCCCGGATGCGGCGTAAACGCCTTATCCAGGCTACGCGTCACTGCACGTACTGAACGGTCCTCTCTCCCTGAGGCCATTGTAGCCCCGGCAAGCGCAGCGCCGCCGAGGAAAACGTTACACGCCGAACTGTTCCCGATACGCGCGTACCGCAGCCAGATGGTCAGCCATTTCCGGCTTCTCTTCCAGATAAGCAATCAGGTCTTTCAGGGTGATGATTGAAATCACTTTGCAGCCGTAATCGCGTTCAACTTCCTGGATCGCGGAAATATCCGCGCGTCCACGCTCCTGACGATCAAGAGAGATCAGCACGCCAGCAAGCGTCGCGCCGTTCGCCTGAATGATCTCCATCGATTCACGAATCGCGGTACCGGCAGTGATCACGTCATCCACCAGCATCACACGGCCCTGCAGCGCACTGCCAACCAGCGTACCGCCTTCGCCGTGGTCTTTGGCCTCTTTGCGGTTGAAGCAATACGGCACGTCACGCTCGTGGTGTTCAGCCAGCGCAACCGCCGTGGTGGTCGCAATCGGAATACCTTTGTATGCCGGGCCAAACAGCAGGTCGAAATCAATTTTCGAATCCACCAGCGCTTCGGCATAAAAACGGCCCAGCAACGCCAAATCACGCCCGGTATTAAACAGGCCGGCGTTAAAGAAATAGGGGCTCTTGCGCCCGGATTTCAGCGTGAACTCGCCAAATTTGAGTACCTGTTTGTTAAGCGCAAACTCAATAAACTGGCGCTGATATGCTTTCATGGATTCGCTCCTCATCTTAGAACCAGGATTTCACTTTTCTATGGACAAAAAAAAGCGACTTCTCAGTCGCCTTAAAAACTAGTTTTCCAACGCCGCTTTCTGCGTCGCGATAATCGATTCGATTCCCCCTCGGGCCAACGCCAGCAAGGTAAGGAGCTCTTCGTGGGTGAACGGCTCGCCCTCAGCGGTGCCCTGAACCTCAATGATGCGGCCATCTTCGGTCATCACCACATTCATGTCGGTTTCCGCCGCTGAGTCTTCAACGTATTCCAGGTCGCAAACCGCTTCGCCGTTAACGATACCGACGGAAACCGCCGCCACCAGCCCTTTCATCGGGTTCGCTTTCAGTTTGCCTGCGCTTACCAGCGCGTTCAGAGCATCGGCCAGCGCAACGCATGCACCGGTAATAGAAGCAGTACGGGTACCGCCGTCAGCCTGAATCACATCGCAGTCGAGGGTGATGGTGTATTCGCCAAGCGCGGTTAAGTCTACCGCCGCACGCAGTGCACGGGCGATAAGACGTTGAATTTCCATGGTACGCCCGCCCTGCTTGCCCTTCGCCGCTTCGCGCGCGTTACGGGTGTGGGTGGAACGCGGCAGCATGCCATATTCGGCGGTAATCCAGCCCTGGCCCTGGCCTTTCAGAAAACGTGGCACACCTTCTTCAAGGGTGGCGGTGCACAGTACTTTGGTGTCACCAAATTCAACCAGCACGGAGCCTTCAGCGTGTTTTGTGTAATTACGGGTCAGGGTGACGGGACGCACCTCGGTGGTGCTACGGCCTGATGGACGCATGATGATTTCTCCGGCTGTTACGAATGTGGCTGCGCATTATACTGGCTTACCAAGGTTATTCCTATCCTGATAAGCCCGTGAAAGCTATAATCCCCGCATCTCTCCTTAAAAAACGGGAACGTCTATGATCCGCAGTATGACCGCCTACGCTCGGCGTGAAATCAAAGGTAGCTGGGGCTCCGCCTCCTGGGAACTGCGCTCGGTTAACCAGCGTTATCTGGAAACCTACTTCCGCATGCCTGAGCAGTTCCGTAGCCTTGAGCCGGTTGTTCGTGAGCGCATTCGTGCGCGTCTGACCCGTGGCAAAATCGAATGCAACCTGCGTTTCGAACCCGATGCCAGCGCCCAGGGCGAACTGATCCTCAACGAGAAGCTGGCCAAACAGCTGGTCTCTGCAGCGAACTGGGTCAAAATGCAAAGCGATGAAGGCGAAATCAACCCGGTAGATATTCTGCGCTGGCCGGGCGTGATGGCCGCTCAGGAACAGGACCTGGATGCCATTTCCGCTGAAATTCTCGCCGCACTCGACGGCGCACTGGATGACTTTATTGTCGCCCGTGAAACCGAAGGCCAGGCCCTGAAAGCACTGATCGAACAGCGCCTTGACGGCGTGAGCACTCAGGTGAAAAACGTGCGTGCGCAAATGCCGGAAATCCTGCAGTGGCAGCGTGACCGTCTGGTCGCCAAACTGGAAGATGCTCAGGTACAGCTCGAAAACAACCGTCTGGAACAAGAGCTGGTGCTGATGGCGCAGCGTATTGACGTTGCCGAAGAGCTGGATCGTCTGGACGCGCACGTTAAAGAGACCTGGAACATCCTCAAGAAGAAAGAAGCAGTAGGCCGCCGTCTCGACTTTATGATGCAGGAGTTCAACCGTGAGTCGAATACCCTGGCGTCTAAATCCATTAATGCCGATGTCACCAATTCCGCTATTGAGCTGAAAGTGTTGATCGAGCAGATGCGCGAACAGATCCAGAATATCGAGTAAGTTCTCTCAAAACCCAATTAATTACACAAGCCCATGTTATATGGGCTTTTTTATTGGAAATACTGTCTACCAAAGAACATCTAAATCCAGCAAGAACCACCGATAATCGGGGGGTAAACTGGAGATTACTTTAGCTTTACTAGACAAAAAAGTGAGTTTATAACCATGTACTCCCCACTATGACATCTGGTCAGGATAGGTATATGGCTTCACTAACAGTCAAGGCTGTTCAGGCTCTAATCAAAGCAGGCGAACCAGGTAAGTTTGGAGACAACCGGGGTTTGTATCTGAAAATCCCAACCAAGGGTGAACCTTACTGGATGCTTCGATACACAATCAGCTCCAAGAGACGAGAAATCACCCTTGGCAAGGTATCATTCATCTCGTTATCAGAGGCACGGAGTCTTGCAGTGTTAGCAGCAATGGAATAGTGACCCACCCCAGCAGCTGAATTTTGACCCTGGGGTTAAGCTGCTCTCTCTGAA
>NZ_CBFFRL010000303.1:0-3866 GCF_965644215.1 Phytobacter sp. V69 | reverse complement strand
TAGTCATGATAATAGGGCCTTCTGATTAGAAGGCCCTATTATCAATGATTTTTATCCTCGTGACGACACTATCTAGAGAGTGACTTGATAAATCCTGATAACACATTCATCCTGTGATTCCCCCGAATCCGAACCATTATTTGTGCAAATTAAGCACATTTATTGTGAGTAGAACGTTCTAGTAAAACGTTCTACTTATCGTGGTAGAAGCGTTTCTTCTCCGCAACTGAAATTTCAATTTTTGTCATAGCAAAATGTGATTATTTGAAGGCGATCAATTATTGGCCATGCGAAAGATAAGGGAAATCTGAGAGGAAACAGGCCCGGCGAACGGGCCTGTAGAAGGGATATCAGGCGACAACGGTGATGCTTTGTCCCTGAAAAACAACGGTTTGTCCGGCGACGATTTTGCAACGTTTACGCGTTTCGACCTTGCCGTCGACCTTGACCAGGCCGTCATCAATGGCGATCTTTGCCTGCGCGCCGCTTTCGCTCCAGCCTTCCAGTTTCAGCAGATCGCAGAGTTCAACGTGCGGATGCTTGCCGAGTGAAAATGTTGCCATCTTATGCTTTCTCCACGTCGTGGTACTCTTCGCACGCCTGCAGCGTGTTCTGAATCAGGGTTGCGACGGTCATCGGGCCAACGCCGCCCGGTACCGGTGTAATGTATGAAGCGCGCGCGGCGGCGTCTTCGTAAACCACATCGCCCACCACTTTGCCGCTTTCCAGACGGTTAATGCCGACATCAATCACGATGGCACCTTCTTTGATCCACTCGCCCGGAATAAAGCCCGGCTTGCCTACCGCGACGACCAGCAGATCGGCGTTTTCCACATGGTGGCGCAAATTTTTGGTGAAGCGGTGGGTCACGGTGGTGGTGCAGCCGGCCAGCAGCAGCTCCATGCTCATCGGGCGGCCAACGATATTGGACGCGCCAATGACCACGGCATTCAGGCCATAGGTATCGATGTTGTAACGCTCAAGCAGCGTCACGATACCGCGCGGGGTGCACGGGCGCAGACGCGGCGCACGCTGGCACAGGCGGCCAACGTTGTACGGGTGGAAGCCGTCGACGTCTTTATCCGGAGAAATGTGCTCCAGCACTTTGACATAATCAATACCGGCGGGCAGCGGTAACTGTACCAGGATGCCGTCGATTTCATTATCCGCATTGAGCTTGTCGATAAGCGTCAGCAGTTCGGCTTCGGTGGTTGTTTCCGGCAAATCGTAAGAGCGGGAGATGAAACCCACCTCTTCACACGCTTTGCGTTTGCTGCCGACATAAATTTGCGACGCAGGGTTGCTACCAACGAGGATAACGGCCAGACCAGGGGCGCGTTTTCCGGCTGCCAGGCGGGCTTTCACCTTTTCAGCAACCTCAGAGCGCACCTGCTGCGCAATCGTTTTACCATCTATAATCTTTGCTGCCATCAGAGAGAGGATTCCATCTGTAACTAAAAAGAAGTGGGGATGTTTATATTTTGTCAGAAGTGCGCGGCGCTGTCAGTTACCGTTTATGTTTCGTGCGTAAAGGCCGGGTGGGGAAAGTGCGGGGCGGTGCTCACTTCGCGAGCAACTGACCGCAAAGCCATTGACTCGACAGGTGTTGACCGTATAATCCCGATCCGCAACTCTCCCGTAAGGGAACTCAGTGCGCCCTTAGCTCAGCTGGATAGAGCAACGGCCTTCTAAGCCGTAGGTCACAGGTTCGAACCCTGTAGGGCGTACCATTTAATTTCAATAAATTACGCTAACTTCAATCCAGCCTGATTTCCCCCTTGTGTCGTATTTGTGTCGTTATTGCCAAAAATGGCATCTATTTTTCGTGCGTGCTCGGTTAAGTGGTTCGGTGCGAGGTGAGCATACCGGCGCACCATTTCGATACTTTCCCAGCCGCCCATCTCCTGCAAAACGGACAACGGAACGCCGGACTGTATTAACCAACTTGCCCAGGTGTGTCGCAGGTCATGAAAGCGGAAGTCCTCAATCCCTGCTTTCTTTAGCCCTGCATTCCAGGCGTTGTTATCGTCAACGCGCATTTTCCTGACCTGTGGAGTTAGCGTCCCGTCTGGCCGGTGCTTTGCTTTCGTGTGAACAAAAACCCACCTGAGGTGCTTGCCCATCTGTTTTCTCAGTACCTGGCATGCGGTATTATTCAGAGCTACGCCAATAGCCTTGCCCGCCTTGGCGTTCTCCGGATTTATCCATGCCACTTTTCTCTGCAGGTCTACCTGCTGCCACTCCAGATCGATGATATTGGAGCGGCGCAGTCCGGTAGCCAGCGCAAATACTACGACTGGCTTTATGCTGTCCGGCATACACTCAATCAGGCGCTCGGCCTCTTCCCGGGTCAGCCAGCGAATGCGTTTACTGACCGGCTTACGGGTTTTCACAAGGGAGCTGTTTTGATCCATCCCCAGTCATTCGCCGCAGCACGCAGCAGGGAACGGATAAAAGAAAGGTGCTGGGCCTTTGTCGCCGGCGAAACATCCTTAGGCTGATATGCAGGAACCTCATTCCCCCTGCGTAACGCCGCATCCCGTTTGCTTTCCCATACCTGCCTGTGCTTACGGTTGATCATCCCGTTTACGGCTTCATGTATTTCCTCTGCCGTAATCTTCGAAACATCCCGCCCCGCAAAATGCTGCAGCCAGAACTCAATCTTTGTTCTGTCGTCATCCAGCGACTTCTTATGCTCTTTTTCCCGTAACCACCGGATGCAGCACTCTTCAAAGGTGCGAGTGGGCAGATCACCAATCTGATCCACCCGCCACGCCTCAGCTTTTAACCTGTCGTGGAGTTCCTGCGCTTGCTTTTTGTCCCCCGTACCAAGAGATCGCCTAACTCTTTTTCCTGACGGCGTAAAGAAATGACAGTGCCAAACGCCGCCCCTGAGGGTGATTGACATAATTTATCCTCGTTATGCTCACCCGCGCTCGCGATAACAGGATCGCGCGGGGTTTTTAAATACGCAATACAGGCAACATCCGTTGTGCGGTATTTGTTCCCGATTTTCTGCCCCGCCAGTTGCCCGGAATCAATCAGCCGATAAATGGTACGCGCCGAAACCAGGAGTAATTCAGCGGCCTGTTTGGCTGTTATGGGTCGCTCAGTAATCATGGTGATCCCTATGGCCCCTTCCGGGGCCAGTCAATTCAACGTTGATGCTTGCCGCGTTTTTCTGCGTCAGCCTGGCAACTCGCACACATCCGGCAGCCAGGTGCTGCATGGCGCCGCGCCTCTTCGATTTCATCCCCGCATTCATCACAGTGCGTCGCTGATACCGCGTTGCGGTCGATGCGAAATCTGGCAACAGCCTGGTCAATGCGCGCCTGCGCTATCTCGTTCGCTGTGTCTATGGCGTCTGGTTTCACTGTTACACCCCTGCAAGAATATCGGGAATATCAACCTCGTCGCCCAGCGTTGAGGCGACAACCGCTCGACAGATGGCGATTTGTGGGGTTTCACCAAACCAATCTTCATATCTGGCGTTCCAGCCAACAGAGTTAACTCTTGTACTCGCCTGCCAGCCCTCCGTGCCTGCTGAAACAATCCTCAGGTCGTGCTCTTCAATCAGCGGTCCGCACTGGCTCCAGTCGGTTGATGGCGAGTATTCTTCAACTTCATGACAGCTACTTCTCGGTCCGATCGTGCATCCATCAGAGCTACAATGTATTCCCTCTCTGACGTCGAACCGCCGTTGGGATGGTGAGTGAGTTGTCACCATTTCTCCCATTGCCATAGCCATGGAGTAATCCAACTGAGTACCGCTCAGCTCTGCTGTTTTAACTTTCATGCTGCACCGCCTTCTGGGTTGCATGGCTGACGGAAGACCGCGCGGGATGGTGACCAGTCGCAATATGTAT